>NZ_JBYCLG010000314.1:0-6151 GCF_057473785.1 Mycobacterium sp. TH-M103 | reverse complement strand
CCGCGCTGAGCCCGATTGCGCAGCTCCTCCTCGCCCCGCCACGCGGGCCGCATCGTCGCCGCGCTGAGCCCGATTGCCCGATTCCCCGCGTTAGGAGTTGGTGGCCAGCGTCAGCTCCATGAGCTTGATGGCCTGTCCGCAAGCGTCGATGCCCGGCGCCTGGGGGTTGATCCACCAGCCGACCACCCCGGCCGCGTCGCTGGCCACCCCGCACGCGCCGTTGGGGTCGTCCGGGCGCATCACGATCGAGTCGATCCCTGCGATGTTGCGGCTCTCGACCTTGTATTTCAGGAAGTCGGCGACCTTGCGCTCGTTGCTCAGACTGCCCTGCTCGAACCAGAACCTGGTGATGTCGATCAGGCCGGCCGGGTTGGCCGCCTGCCACCGGCAGATCGCGCCGACGAACGTGCTCTGGATGTCGAGGGGATCGGCGCCGACCGTCTTGGCCAGGATGTCGGTGGTCAACACCTCACATTCCTTGAGCAGGTTCGGGTACTGCTGCTGGGAATTGTTGTTGCGCGGCACCCCGCCCGAGCCGGCCTTGACGGCGTTGCCACCGACCGATCTCGAGCAACCGGTCAGCACCAACAACGCGGCAACGACCAGCATCACAGCGGCGCGCACGCTTCTTCTGGCCATCACTTCGAATTCGCAATCGACTGGCGGGTTAGCTCGCGAGCGATGTCGCAGGGCGGCGGGAACGGCTTCTGGCTGAAGCTGATCGACCATTCGATGAAATCGTCCTGGAACTGGATACCGACCTCGCACAGCGAGTCGCCGAGGTTGGGTTCGTTGCCGACCGCGATGAAGCCGCTGTGGCCGTTGATGTTGATGTCGTCGACGCTGGCGCGCGAGAGCTCTTCGGTTTTGCGTTCCCGGCCGATGGGGCTGCCGCGGTACCAGGAGAAAGAGAAATGCGGGCCGAGGATGCCGCCGCCGGCCAACCACTGGCATCCCACCGAGTTGCGGGCGGTGTTGACCAGCCCGCTCATCTTGGTCAGTTCCGCCATCGTCTGATCGCTGATGCCACCGCACTGCGGGAACATCGGGCCGTGGTGGCCCTCGGCGTTGCCCGGCGCCGACGACGCCGTGGCCCCCGGCTTGTTACTGCCGGAGTTGGAGCACGCCGCCACCGCGAGAATCAGGATCGTCAAGGTCGCGGCGGCAATGGCCAGGGTCGCCGGGTTACGCCGCACCGCTACTCCGCTGTTCCTCAGCCTGCTGCTCGTCCACACGATGCACTGTAGCGGCAGCCCCGCGGGTCAACCACCGGCGCGCCAGCTGAGCAGGCATTTCAATTCCCTAGATCGTGCCCGTGCTCAGCGGCGCGCCGCGGCGCATGTGCGAGAGTTAGCCCATGCTCCTGGCACTGCTGCGCCAGTACATCCGGCCTTACCGCCGGCTGGTCGCGGTGCTGATGACGCTGCAGATCGCCAACACGCTGGCGTCGCTGTACCTGCCGACGGTCAACGCGGCGATCATCGATGACGGCGTGTCCAAGGGCGACACCGCGACCATCGTCAGGCTCGGCCTGGTGATGCTTTTCGTCACCGGCTTGCAGGTGCTGTGCTCGGTCGGGGCGACCTACGTCGGGTCCCGCACGGGGATGGGCTTCGGGCGTGACCTGCGCGCGGCGGTGTTCGACCACGTCACCACCTTCTCCGAGCGCGAGACCGCGCGCTTCGGCGCGCCGACGCTGCTGACCCGCAGCACCAACGACGTCCGGCAGATCCAGTACCTGGTGCAGATCTCGGGCACCGTGCTGGTCACCGCGCCCATCATGTGCGTCGGCGGGGTCGTCATGGCCATCGACCAGGAGGCCGCGCTGACGTGGTTGCTGCTGATCAGCGTCCCGGTCATGGCCGTGGCCAATTACTGGATCATGTCGCACATGCTGCCGCTGCTGCGCGGCATGCAGCGCCTGATCGACAGCATCAACCGGGTGATGCGCGACCAGCTCTCCGGTGTCCGGGTGATGCGGGCGTTCGCGCGCGAGCGCTTCGAGAGCGAGCGCTTTGCCCGCGCCAACGCCGCGCTGTCGAACACCGCGCTGAGCGTCGGCAATTGGCAGGCGCTGATGCTGCCGGTGACCACGCTGACCATCAACGCCTCCAGCGTGGCGCTGATCTGGTTCGGCGGCCTGCGCATCGACCGGGGCCAGATGCAGGTCGGCGCGCTGACCGCATTCCTGGCCTACTTCACCCAGATCCTGGTGGCGGTGCTGATGGCGACGATGACGCTGGTGGTGCTGCCGCGGGCATCGGTGTGCGCCGAACGCATCACCGAGGTGCTCTCCACCCGCGCCGCCGTCGGCAACCCGCCCAGCCCCGAGTTCCCGCGACAGGGCATCACCGGCGTCGTGCGCGTGGCGGGCGTGACGTTCACCTACCCGGGCGCCGAACGTCCGGTGTTGCAGGACGTCTCGCTGACGGCGACACCCGGCACCACCACCGCGATCGTCGGCAGCACCGGGTCGGGCAAATCGACGCTGGTGTCGCTGATCTGCCGGCTCTACGACGTGACCGACGGCGCGGTGCTCGTCGACGACGTCGACGTCCGCGCCTACGACACCGAGCGGCTGTGGTCGGCGATCGGGCTGGTCCCCCAGCGCGGCTACCTGTTCACCGGCACGGTCGCCGACAATTTGCGCTACGGCAGGACCGAGGCGACCGAGGCACAGATGTGGGAGGCGCTGGAGGTCGCCGCCGCCGACGGATTCGTGCGGGCACACCCGGACGGGCTGCAGATGCGGGTCGCGCAGGGCGGGATCAACCTGTCGGGCGGACAACGGCAGCGACTGGCCATCGCCCGCGCGGTCATCCGGCGCCCGGCCGTCTACCTGTTCGACGACGCGTTCGCCGCGCTCGACGTGCACACCGACGCGCGGGTCCGGGCCGCACTGCGGGAGGCGGCCGCCGACGCGACCATCATCGTTGTCACACAACGTGTCTCGACAGCAGCTCAGGCCGATCAGGTGATCGTCGTCGACGACGGGCGGGTGGTCGGCGCGGGCACCCACGAGTCGCTGCTGGCCGGTTGTGCGACCTACGCGGAGTTCGCCGAGTCCCAGTCGGCGGCCGCCCTGCAATCGGGTCGGGTGGGGGGCCCGCCGTGACCGCGGCGGTCAGCCGGGCCCCCGTGCCCGCCGCGCGGTCCCGCGACTTCTGGGCTTCGGCCGCCCGGCTGGTCACACGTCTCGCGCCGCAACGGGTACTGGCCGTGGCGGTGATCGCGATGGGCGTCACCGGCACGGCGATCGGGGTGATCGTTCCGCGGATCCTCGGGCATGCCACCGATCTGCTGTTCAACGGCGTGCTCGGTCGGCAACTGCCCGCCGGCATCACCAAGTCGCAGGCCGTCGCCGCGGCCCGGGCCCGCGGCGACAACACCTTCGCCGACCTGCTGTCGGGGGCCGACGTGGTGCCGGGCCGGGGCGTGGACTTCGACGCGGTGGGGCGAACCCTGGCGGTGGCCCTGGCGTTCTATCTGGTTTCCGCGCTGCTGATCTGGGCGCAGGCCCGGCTGCTCAACGTCACCGTGCAGCGCACGATGCTCGCCCTGCGCGCCGACGCCGAGGCCAAGCTGCACCGCCTGCCGCTGTCCTACTTCGACGGCCGGCAGCGCGGGGAGTTGCTGAGCCGGGTCACCAACGACATCGACAACGTCCAGTCGTCGCTGGCGATGACGATCAGCCAGTTGCTGACGTCGGTGCTGACCGTGGTGACGGTCCTGGCGATGATGGTGTCGATTTCGCCGCTGCTGGCGACGATCACGGTGCTGACCGTGCCGCTGTCGCTGCTGGCGACGCGTGCGATCGCGCGGCGCTCGCAGCGCCTGTTCGCGACCCAGTGGGCCAGCACCGGGCGCCTCAACGCCCACATCGAGGAGACCTACAGCGGCTTCACGGTGGTCAAGACCTTCGGTCACCGGGCCGCGGCGCGCGAGCAGTTCCGCCGGCTCAACGACGACCTCTACCGCGCCGGTTTCGGCGCCCAGTTCGCCTCGGGCCTGGTCGCGCCGGCGACGACGTTCGTCGGCAACCTCGGCTACGTCGCGGTCGCCGTCGTGGGCGGCCTGCAGGTGGCCACGGGGCAGATCACCCTCGGCAACATCCAGGCCTTCATCCAATATGTCCGGCAGTTCAATTCGCCGCTGAGCCAGGTGGCCGGCATGTACAACACGCTGCAGTCCGGGGTGGCCAGCGCCGAGCGGGTTTTCGACCTGCTCGACGAGGCCGAGGAAACTCCGGACCCCCGGCCCGCGCCGCGGCCCAACGGGCTGGAGCCGCGGCCGGGTGGCCGCGTGGAGTTCCAGCACGTGAGCTTCGGCTACCGGCCCGGCGTCCCGGTGATCGAGGACCTGTCGATGGTGGCCGAACCGGGCAGCACGGTGGCCATCGTCGGCCCCACCGGGGCCGGCAAGACCACCCTGGTGAACCTGCTGATGCGGTTCTACGACGTCGATTCGGGCCGAATTCTCTTCGACGGGATCGACATCGCCACGCTGAGCCGGCAGTCGCTGCGATCGCGGATCGGCATGGTGCTGCAGGACACCTGGCTCTTCGAGGGGACGATCGCGGAGAACATCGCCTACGGGCGACCCGAGGCGAGCCAGGACGAAGTGTCCCAGGCGGCCAGGGCGGCCTACGTCGACCGGTTCGTGCACACGCTGCCCGCCGGCTACCAGACCCGGATCAGCGGCGACGGCGGCAACATCAGCGCCGGCGAGAAGCAGCTCATCACGATCGCGCGCGCGTTCCTGGCCCGCCCGCAGCTGTTGATCCTGGACGAGGCGACCAGTTCGGTCGACACCCGCACCGAAGCCCTCGTCCAGCGGGCCCTGCGTCAGCTTCGCCAGGGCAGAACGAGTTTCATCATCGCGCACCGTCTTTCGACGATCCGGGATGCGGACCGGATCGTGGTCGTCGAATCCGGCCGCATCGTCGAGCAGGGCAACCACGCCGAACTGCTCGCGCGGCGGGGCGCCTACTACGCGATGACGCGGGCCTGACCCGCCGCCTCCGGGCACGCCGGCGGCCGGGTGGGCCGGGCCTACGGCTGCAGGTCCGGCCCCTGCGCGCGCAGGTCGTCGACCGCCGTCATCGCGTCGCGCAGCTTGGCCAGCCACTCCTCGGTGTGCTCGCCCACCAGCCGGACCGTCCAGGCGAGGGCGTCGGCGCGCGACCGGGCGACCCCGGCGTCGACCAGCGTGTCGAGCACCTGGCGTTCGGGTTGCTTCAGGCGCGTCATCACCGGAACGGCGATGTGGGTGAACAGGATTCGCTCGCTGCCGGTTTGGGAGGAAACCTCCACACCCCAGGAAACCTTGCGTCCGTAGCGATCCTGCGCCTCCTCGGCGATGCGCATCCGCTCCGAGCGGGTTTCCTCCCGGAACCGCGATGCCCGGCCGGCCGCGCGGGCCTCGCTGTCTGCGTCGCCCTCGGCTTCCGGCAACTTTCCGACGACCGTGATCTCTTCGCGGTCGACGATGACCGTGGGGTCGCCGTCGAACCACCCGTCGGGCATGCGCCCGGCCAACCATTCGCCGGCGTCGCTCACGTCCGGCTGCCCGGCCTGCTGCCAGCCGCCCGCCCGGCCGTGCCGGTGGTGTGTGTGATGGGATTTCATGATTACATGATTACACCGTTACACGTGCAATGGAAGCGGGTTCGCCGGCAGCGGAACCGGGGACGCTCCCGGCGCCTCAGAGCTGGGAAAATCGTTGATCTGGGCGCCGGGACGGCGTATTTTCGGAAGGGAAGCAGGCCCGGAAGCGACCGAAACCAAAGAGCCGGACGATGGGGTACACAGCCGGCCGCGTAGCACCCGCGCATGACGGAGTCGCACGCCCCTGGCGTCGCGCCGGGCCTGCCCATGCGGGATGGTTCAGCTGCTCCCCCGGCGAATCCGGAAGAGTTTCACGTCGCTCTTGACACCCTTGAGCCGGCGCGCGCCCGCAAACGACCCGTCGAACGCGCCGGTGTCAGCGACGCCCTCCCACACCGAATCCGCGACGAGCACCGTACCCGGGCGCGCCACCCCGGTGATCCGGCTCGCCACGTTGACGGGGCTGCCGAACCAGTCGCCGGCCCGGCTCACCGCCATCCCGGACGCCACCCCCGCGCGTAACCGCGGGAAGTCGTCGTCGGTGT
>NZ_JBYCLG010000313.1:0-16009 GCF_057473785.1 Mycobacterium sp. TH-M103 | reverse complement strand
GTTCGACCACCGCCTCGCCGTTGGGGCGGTTGTCGACCTGCTCGGCGAGCATGTCGAGCAGCGTGGCGGGCAGGCGGTCGTAGCGCGGGATGCCGTCGGCGCCGCGGGAGACGCCCGTCGTCGCGAATGGGTTGTGAGTGCGGGGAATCTCGGTCACTGCAGGCATGCCCGCTCCTTAATATCCGCCTCGCCTATCGTGATGGCGGTGACGATCGAGGATTCCGCCATCATGCCCGAGGCGTTCTTCACTGTCGACGGCGACTCCTACCTGCCCGGCGCGCTGACGCGCGGGCCGTGGGGCGGCGCCATGGGCGGTCAGGTCGTCGGCGGCCTGCTGGGCTGGGGCATCGAGCAGTCCGGTATCGACCCGGACCTACAGCCCGCCCGCCTCACCGTCGACCTGTTGCGTCCGGTTCTGCTCGAGCCGGTGCGGATCGAGGTCGCGGTGCAGCGGGAAGGCCGGCGCATCCGGCTCGTCGACGCCGCCCTGATCCAGAACGGCCGGCAGGTTGCACGCGCCAGTGCGCTGTTCCTGCGACGGGGCGAGCATCCCGAGGGCGAGGTCTGGTCCGCCCCGGTGCGGATACCCCCGATTCCGGCAGGTTCCGACGGCCTTCCGCCGGGCATGCCGTTTCTCATCTGGCGTTACGGGGCCACCGCGACGGGCACTCCCGGCCTCGCCGCCGGCGAGTGGGAGCAGGCGCACTCGCAGAAGTTCGTTTGGGCAAGGCTGATTCGCCCGATGGTGCAGGGCCACCCGCTCACGCCCTTCACCCGGCTGGCGTTCGTCGGTGACTTCACCAGCTCACTGACCCATTGGGGCACCGGCGGATTGCGCTACATCAACGCCGACTACACCGTCACCGCCAGCCGGCTGCCCGACGGCGAGTACCTCGGCCTGGCGGCCGCGAGCCATTTCGGCGCCGCCGGCGTGGCGACCGGCAGTGCGACGCTGTTCGACCGGCACGGCCCCCTCGGGACCAGCTGCGCGCTGGCTTTGGCGCAACCCGCCGACGCGTTCCAGCCGCCTCATCCCATCAGCTGAGCAGCCACCGTCGCCCCGAGATTCCAGCACGATTCCAGGTCGTCCTTGCTCGGCTTACCCGAAACCACCACGTTCTCAGCCGCTTTGACCCAGCCCAGCCCGGTGGTGATGGCGTCGACGGCCCGCTCGGCGCCTTCGGTGCCCTCGTTGCCGTGCAGGTACAGGCCGAACGGGCGCCCGCGGGTGGCGTCGAGGCAAGGGTAGTAGCAGACGTCGAACGCGTGCTTGAGGGCACCGCTCATGTAACCCAGGTTGGCCGGGGTGCCCAGCAGGTAGCCGTCCGCCTGCAGCATGTCGGCCGGGGAGAGGGTCAGGGCGGCGCGACGGATCACCTCCACTCCCTCGATCTCGGGATCGGTGGCGCCCGACAGCACCGCCTCGAACATCGCCTGCGTGTGCGGCGACGGCGTGTGGTGCACGATCAGCAGCTTTTTCGTCATGGGCGGCCCTGCATTTCGACCGCCGTCCTCATGGCCTCCCGCGCCCGCCGGCGATCCCCCGCGTAGTCGTAGGCCCGGGCCAGCCGGTACCACCGTCGCCAGTCGTCGGGGGCGCTTTCCACCTCGGTGCGCACGCTGGCGAACAGCGCGTCGGCCGCGCCCCGCTCGATGCGGCCCGACGCGCGTCGCGGCAGGCCGCGGGTGTCGAGTTCCATGCCCTCGTCGGCGATCAGGCGGGCCAGCCTCTGGTGCGCGAATCCGGCGCGCAGCGTGGCGATCATCGCCCACAGCCCGATGGCCGGCAGGATCAGCAGCGCCAGGCCCAGCCCCGCCGCGGCGGGGCGGCCGGAGCCGATCAGCGCGACGGCCTCGCGGCCCAGGAGCACGACATACACCAGCATGGCCGCGCACATGAAGCCGATCAGCAGCTGGATGCGCCGGGTGGCGTTCATTGCAGGTCGAGCAGGGGCTCGAGGCCCACCGTGAGGCCGGCGTGTTCGGGGATGCGCCGCACCGCCAGCAACACGCCCGGCACGAACGAGGTCCGGTCCAGGCTGTCGTGGCGGATGGTCAGCGTCTCCCCCGTGGTGCCGAACAGCACCTCCTGGTGGGCGACCAGCCCGGCCAGCCGCACCGAGTGCACCGGGATGCCGTCGACGTCGGCCCCGCGCGCCCCGGGCAGGCCGGTGCTGGTGGCATCGGGGTTGGGCGGCAGGCCTTTTCGCGCCTCGGCGATCAGCTTGGCGGTGCGGGCCGCGGTGCCCGACGGGGCGTCGGCCTTGTGCGGGTGATGCAGCTCGATGACCTCGGCGGAGTCGAAGAACCGCGCCGCCTGTTTGGCGAAGTGCATCGAGAGCACCGCCCCGATCGCGAAGTTCGGGGCGATGAGGACGTTCGTGGTGGTCCCGGCCAGCCACGACTCGACCTGCCGCAGTCGCTCCGCGGTGAAGCCGGTGGTGCCGACCACGGCATGAATCCCGTTGCCGATGAGGAACTCCAGGTTGCCCATCACCACGTCGGGGTGGGTGAAGTCGATGACCACCTCGGTGTTGCCTTCGGTCAGCAGGCTCAGCGGGTCACCGGCGTCCACCTGCGCGGACAGGGTCAGGTCCTCGGCCGCCTGCACGGCCCCGACCATCGTCGCCCCGACTTTTCCCTTGGCCCCCAGCACGCCTACCCGCATGGTGGTCAAGACTAGACCGGCGGTTCGCGGTGGCTTTGTCCACAGTCCGGTGTTCATCCACAGGCTCCGGCTGCGCCCCGTCGCTTTTCGTCGCTTTTCGCTGGGCGCGAATATCATTCGAATATGCGTTCGATCGAGGTTCCGCCGGAACTGGCCGCCGCTCTCGACGGCCTCGACGCGGCCCGCGCCGCGCTCGGTGCGCTGGACTTCGATGCCTACAGCCCCGCCGTCCGGCTGCGCGCGCTGGAGCGCATGGAGACCTCTCACCGGCGGCAGGCGGCACTGAGCCACGACGTGATCGCGGGGCTGGCCAAGGAGGACCCCGCCGACGTGGGCGGACCGGTGCACAAGGTGGTCGCGGACTGGCTGCGGATCAGCTGCGCCGAGGCCGGCCGCCGGCTGCGCAACGCCACACAGCTCTCCCCGCGGGTGACGCTCACCGGCCAGGAGTTGCCGCCGGAGCTGCCGGCCACCGCGGAGGCCTGGCGCGACGGCATGCTCGACGCGCAGCACCTGCGGGTGATCCAGACCTTCGTCCGTGACCTGCCGCAGGACATCCCGGTCGAGACGGTGGACAAGGCCGAGAGGTTCCTCGCCCGCCAGGCGACACAGTTGCGGCCCGACCAGCTGGAGAAGGTGGCGCACCGGTGTGCGCTGCGGCTCAATCCCGACGGGAAGTTCTCCGACGCCGACCGCGCCCGCCAGCGCGGCTTCACCTGGTGCGGCCAGCGGCCCGACGGGATGAGCGTGGGCAAGCTGGTCGCCTCGCCGAATCTGCGCGCCCACCTCGACGCGTGGCTGGCCAAGTTCGCCGCGCCGGGCATGTGCAACCCCGACGACGAGTCTCCCTGCGTCACCGGCGAACCCAGCGAGGAAGCCGCGGGCCGGGACCGCCGCACCCATTCCCAGCGTCAGCACGACGCGCTCGACGCCCTGGTCCGTGGCCAGCTGGGCGACCCGAAACTCGGTGTGCACAAGGGTCTGCCGGTCGCCGTGGTCGTGTCGACCACGCTGCAGGAGCTGACCGCGGGCGCGGGCCGGGCGGTGACGGGCGGCGGGACCGTGCTGCCGATGCGCGACCTGATCCGCATGGCCGCCCACGCCTATCACTACCTGGCGGTCTTCGACGAGCACTCGGGCCGCCCGCTGTATCTGGGCCGGACCAGGCGGATCGCGTCACCGGACCAGCGCGTGGTCCTCTACGCCAAGGATCGCGGCTGCACGCAACCCGGCTGCGACGTGCCGGGCTACTGGTCCGAGATCCACCACGTTCACGAGTGGGCCCACGGCGGCCCGACCGATGCCGACAAGCTCACCTTCGCTTGCAAGCCCAACCACAAGCTCACCCACAAGGGATGGCGGACAAGGAAACTCCCGAACGGTCGCACCGAGTGGATCCCGCCGCCCCAACTGGACCGCGGTGCGCGCACCAACGACTACCACCATCCGGAGCGCCTCTTCGACGACTGCGACGACGACGCGCCATGATGACTTCAGAGCTTGAAACGCCCCGCGAAGCCGCGCAGCGGCAGGTCCGCGCTGGTGATCAGGCCCGGCGGCGCCGCCACCACCGACTTGATCGACGCCAGCGCGGGCATTCCCGTCACGGTCATCCCGATGGAGGCGAAGTTGTCCGGGTTGGACAGGTCCACCCCGGGCCTGGGGAAGATCATGTGCTTGTTGTAGATGCAGGGATCACCCTTGATCTGGGTGA
This sequence comes from Mycobacterium sp. TH-M103, assembly GCF_057473785.1. Taxonomy (NCBI): domain Bacteria; kingdom Bacillati; phylum Actinomycetota; class Actinomycetes; order Mycobacteriales; family Mycobacteriaceae; genus Mycobacterium; species Mycobacterium sp. TH-M103. The sequence continues at coordinate 11,627 of NZ_JBYCLG010000313.1, read as the reverse complement.
TGTAGCAGCCCTTGATGTCCCAGCTCGGGTCGGTGTGCGGGGTCATCTGCCATTCCAGGTGCGTCTCGACCCGGGGCACGCCGTCGACCATGCCCTGGTACTTGATGTAGTTGCCGCCCAGCGATCCCTTGGGCAGGGTGTACCAGCCGAGGTCGACGTCCTTGGTGCACGCGCCCAACTCGTAGCTGAACTTCACCTCGTCCAGCGGCAGGTCGAAGCAGTCGGCCATCATCAGCACGCTGTCGGCGAACACCCGGGTGTACTTCTCCAGCTTGGCCGGAATTTCCGGATCGTCAACTGGCAGGCCGTAACCCACCTCGATCCAGGTGTCCTTGGAGTGGTGGCACGACACGTCGACGGACTCGATCGTGGTCACGTTCTCGATCTCGGCCACGTCGGCCGAGCAGACAACGCCCAGAATCTGATTCAGGCCCGGGTTCATCCCGGTGCCGTAGAACGTCGCGCCGCCCTTCGCGCAGGCCTCCGAGAGCAGCTGCGTCACCGGCTTGCCCGACGGGTGCGGATGATTCTTGTCGCGGTGCCACCCGGTGATCCAGTCGGCGGTGGTCACGACGTTGATCCCCGCCTCGAGCACCCTGACGTAGAGGTCCTCGTCGGGAAACACACCATGGAAGGTGAGCACGTCGGGCCGGGCGGCGATGATCTCCTCGACGGTGCCGGTGGCCATCACCCCGACCGGGCCGATGCCGGCCAGCTCCCCGACGTCGCGGCCGACTTTGTCCGGCGAATAGCAGTGCACGCCAACCAGTTCCAGGTCGGGCTGGGTGGCGATCCGCTTGATCATCTCCTTGCCGACGTTGCCGGTGGCCACCTGGAACACGCGGGTCGGTCGAGCGGGTGCATTCATTCGCGTTCAGCCTTTCTCGTAGAACTGCTTGGCCCACGCCCGGATTGCGGTGAAACCCTCGTACTCGTCGGTGGTCAGCCCCGGCGGGTCCGAGTAGCGCTGGTGCGCCCAGATATCGATGTCCTGCGTGAACTGGCGGATCACTTCCTGCCCGAACTCACACGCCTTCCGCTCGGCCCGCTCCGGATCCTTGCCCGGCGACCTGCCGATGTAGACCATGAACCGGACATCGGAGGTGGACTCGTCGACGGGGGTGATCGCCGAGATCGTCCGATTGTCGACCATCCCCCAACTCTTGGTCACCGCGATTCCCAGACCGCCGTTGATGGCCTGCACGCCGCTGTTGACGTCCTCGATCCTCTGGCCGTCGTCGCCCTCGAACGTGATGGTGAAGTCGACGTAGGACACCGCGTCGGCGAAGTCGTGGCGGGTGAAGACCGGCACGATCGGGGTGTGGTGCACGAACTTGAAATGCGCGAAGTCGACCCCGTTTTCGAGCACGTACTGCGGGTGCAATTCCAGGCCCGCGCGGTAGAGCCGCTGCTGCGGGTAGTAGTCGCCGGCGCTGCTGCCGTCGCCGAACGCGGCGAAGACGTCGGGCGCCTCGAAGTACGGCTCGCGGCGCTGCACGTCGTGCCAGATGTAGACCGACTCGTTCCGCTCGACCACGGGGTAGGTCCGGATCCGCCTGCCGCGGTTGGGGTGGTCCTGGTACGGGATGCGGACGTTGCGGCCCTGCTGATTCCACTGCCACCCGTGGAACGGGCACTGCAGCACCTCACCGACCACCTGACCGCCATAGCCCAGGTGCGCCCCGAGGTGTTCGCAGTAGGCGTTCATTACGGTGAGCTCGCCGGACTCGGCCCGCCACGCGACCATCTCCTGGTCGAAATACTTCATCTTGTGGACGTCGCCGATGCCGATCTCGTCGGACCAGGCGACCTGGAACCATCCGGTCGGTTTCATCGACAACGGCGGCTTAGCCATGTGTACGAATGATAGGAGGCTCGCACCAGAAATCAAAGTACCCTCTATGAAAACATGGATGGCCTCACTAGGCTCGGCCGTGTGACAGGCACCGATGTCGCGGGCCGACGCCCGAACCGCCGCGGCCAGGCGACTCGCGAGAGCATGCTGGAGGCCGCGCTGACGTCGCTGGCCTCCGGCGATCCGGGCTCGGTGTCGGCCAACCGCATCGCCAAGGAGATCGGCGCCACCTGGGGCGCGGTGCAGTACCAGTTCGGCGACACCGACGGATTCTGGGCCGCGGTGCTGCACCGCACGGCCGAGCGCCGCGCCGCGACGATCTCGACGCTGGCAACGGCCACGCAGCCCGAGGTGCCCTTGCGCGAACGAGTCGGCGCCATCGTCGACACCCTCTACCGGGGACTGGCGTCGCCGGATTCGCGGGCGATCGAAAACCTGCGGGCGGCACTGCCCCGGGACCCGAAGGAACTCGAACGCCTCTACCCGCGCACCGCGGCCGAGCTGTTCTCCTGGGGCAAGAGCTGGCTGGAGACCTGCCAGAACGCCTTCGCCGGGCTCGGCGTCGACCCCGAGCGGGTCCGCGAGGTGGCCACCCTCATCCCCGGCGCCATGCGCGGCCTGGTGTCCGAGCGCCAACTGGGTTCCTACGCCGACCTCGACATGGCACGGCGGGGTCTGACCAACGCGTTGGTCGCCTATCTGGAACAGTCCCGGGTGGAATGAACGACAGCGAGCCCACGATCCGCGAAGCGACCCCGAGCGATTTCGGCCGCGTCGCGGACATGCACTACCCGGCGTGGCGGCGGTCCTGGGCCGGGATCCTCACCGCGCCGCTGCTCGACATCCTCGGGCCGGCGCGGCGCTGGGCGGCCGACATCTACCCCCAGAACCTGAGCCGGCCCGGGTGGAGCATGTGGATCGCCGAGTCCGGCGACCGGGTCGCGGGCGTGACGATCTTCGGGCCCGACCCCGCCGATCCCGGTCAGCTTCAAATCGACGCGCTCTACGTGGCCGAGGACTGCCAGCGCCACGGCCTCGGGGGCCGCCTGCTCGACACGGCGCTGTGCACGCTGCCCTCGGCCGACGCGGTGCTGTGGTGTGCCGAGCAAAACGACAGAGCGCGCAGCTTCTACGAGAAGAAGCAGTTCCGGCTCGACGGCCGCACCCTGGACTGGGAGCCGCTTGCGGGAGTGCGGGTGCCGCACGTGGGCTACACGCTCAGGCGTCGATGACGACGCGCTGACCGTCGGCCCGCGAGACGCAGACCAGCATCTCGTCGGCGCCCACGCCGAGACGTCCCCGGTGGTCGACCCGTCCGGCAAGCACTTTCACCTTGCAGGTCCCGCAAAAACCCTGCCGGCACGAGTAGGGGGTGGTGGGGTCTCGATCGAGCATGACGCTCAGCGCCGACCGGTCCGCCGGAACGCCGAGCACCTGCCGCGACCGTGCGAGCTCCACCTCGAACGCCACGCCCCCGACGACGGGCGGCGGGGTGAACCGCTCGTAATGCATTGGCGCCGAGGCAAACTCGGCGCGGGACGCCCGCACCGCCTCCAGCATCGCGGTCGGTCCGCACACGTACACCGCCGTCGTGGGCCCGGCGCCGGCCAGCAGGTCGTCCACACCGGCGCAGCGGCCGTGCTCGTCATCGGCCCAGACCCGCACCCGCTCCGGCGCCACTGACACCACCTCGTCCAGCAGCGGCATGTAGTCCCGGCTGCGACCGGCATACACCGCGCGCCAGGCGATTCCATGCTCTTGGGCCGCCCGCATCATCGGCAGGATCGGCGTCACCCCGATGCCGCCGATCACGAACAGCACGTCGCGCTCGGCGGCGCCGAGGAAGAACGCGTTGCGCGGGCCCTCGAACACCACGGTGTCGCCGACGCCGAGAGACTCGTGCATCTCGATCGAACCGCCGCCGCCGTCGGGGATCCGGCGGATCGCGATGCGGTAGTCGGTGCGTCGTCCGGGCTGACCGCACAACGAGTACTGCCGGCGTCGTCCCGAGGGCAACCGGACGTCGATGTGCGCGCCGGGCGTCCAGGACGGGAGCGGCCGGCCGTCAGCGTCGGCCAACGTCAGGGCGACCACGTCGGGGGCGACGAGTTCGCGCCGCGTGACCACCGCCGTCTGCGTCCGCCGGACCGGTCGCACCCGGGACGGCTCCCACCGCGAGACCGAGGCGAACCCGTCGAAGACCACCCGCAGCCCCCACAACAGCGCGCCGAGCCGGTCGTGGTCGCGACGCCCGTACAGGTCGGCGGGCCTGCTGCTCCAAAGGCTTTCGGGCACAGCACAACCCGTCAGCGCGAAGCACGCGCGGCCGGTGAGACGGCCAGGTAGTCCACCGCCCTGGCCAGCCCGCCCAGCTGCGAGGGATGGAAGCCGGGCCGGTGGTAGTCGGCGAAGGCCCGCACGAATCGCAGCGGAGACGGCACCAGGCCCCGACGTGCCGCGCGGACGTAGTCCCACCACCACAGCCACCACCGCGCCGTGGTGCCCGGCGGCAGGTGCGGATCGATCGCGTACAGGAACCGGACCCCGCGAAACCACAACAGCGCCATGGCCGGTGCGACGACCAGCTGTGCGCGGGTGCGCCGCCAGTACCCGGCGCGCAGGTGGACCATGGTGTCGAAGGCCACCGCCTTGTGTTCGACCTCCTCGGCGCCGTGCCAGCGCAGCATGTCCAGCATCACCGGGTCGGTGCCGATGGCGTCGTGGGCCGGCGAGTTGAGCACCCATTCACCCAATACGGCGGTGTAGTGCTCGATCGCGGACACGAACGAGATCTGCTCCAGCAGCCAGCTGCGCTGCCGCCGCACGCCCCACCCCGGCCGCTCCCCGAGCAGCTTCTCGAACAGCCATCGGATCTGGTCGGTGTAGGGCGTGACGTCCACGCCCCGGGCGGCGAAGTGGTCGAGCACCTTGGCGTGCGCGCGGGAGTGCACGGCCTCCTGGCCGATGAAGCCCTGCACGTCCTGCCGCAGCTGCTCGTCTTTGATCAGCGGCAGCGACTTCTTGAACGCCTCGACGAAAAACTCTTCGCCCGCCGGCAGCAGCAGGTGCAGGACGTTGAGGACGTGGGTGACGAACGGCTCACCGGGCACGTAGTGAAACGGCAGCGCCGACCAGTCGAATTCGACATCGCGGGCCTCGAGGACCAGGCGTTCGTGGTCCAGCGAGGCGTCATGCGGACCCGCCGCCCGGTCGTCGACGCGCAACATCGTGGCCCCCTACCGTCGCAGCTCGTACTGAGCGGAATCCGTCTTGGCCAGCATGGCCCGATGCGCGGCCGGCGTAAAGGGCCACACCTCGGGGATGCCGTCCTTGCCGAGGTACCAGCTGTCGCAACCCGTGGTCCACACGGTGCGGGGCATCGCGGCGCGCAGCGCGGCGTTGAACGTCTCGGTGGCCGACACCTTCGGCTCCACGGTGTCGAATTCACCGCTGCGCCAACGCTGGAGCCATCTCAGGATGTGGTCGGCCTGCGACTCGGCCACCGACGTCAGGGCGAGGTTGCCCACCGGGCTGTGCGGCCCGAGCATCATGAAGAAGTTCGGGAAGCCCGGCATCGCGACGGTCTGATACGCCCGCGGCCCGTCGCGCCACACCTCGTCGGCGCTGATCCCGTCCCGCCCGGTCAGCCGCATCGGCCGGAAGAACGCGTGGGTGTCGAACCCGGTGGCCAGCACGATGACGTCCGCCTCGTGCAGGACCCCGTCGCCGGTCACGATGCCGCGGCGTTCCAGGTGGTCGACGCCGGCGGTGACCAGTTCGACGTCGTCGCGCTGGATCGCCCGGTAGAAGCCGCCCGAGACCACCAGCCGCTTGCACATCGGCTGGTAGTCGGGGGTCAGCGCGGCGCGCAGGCCGGGGTCGCGCACGGTGCGCAGGCTGGCGCGGCACAGCGCCCCCATCGCCTTTCGCCGCAGGCCCGGCTTGGTCAGCGCGCCCGCGAACGTGTCGAAGGCCAGACTGTAGGCCCGGTGGGCCAACCCGCCCAGCCAGGGAACCGCTCGGTGCGTGCGCCCGGCCAGCCCGGGATAACGCGGGTTGGGCAGCCGGACAACCCATTGCGCGGTGCGCTGGAACAGGGTCAGCTTTTCCGCGACGCCGGCCAGGCCGCAGACCAACTGGATCCCGGTCGATCCGTTGCCGATCACCGCGACGCGCCGCCCCCGCAGCTCGACGGAATGATCCCAGCGGGCCGAATGGAACAGGTGGCCGCCGAAGTCGCCGGCACCGGGCAGCGACGGGACCCGGGGATGGTGCAGCACACCGGTCGCCGAGATCAAAAAGTCCACCTCGGACTCCGCGCCGGCGCCGGTGCGCAGCGCCCAGCGCCCGCCGTCGAACCGGGCGCTGACGATCTCGGTGCCGAACCGGATCCGGTCCCGCAGCCCGAACGTGTCGGCGATGCCCTGGAAGTAGGCCTGGATCTCCCCGCCCGGGGAGAACACGTGCGACCAGTCCGGCTTGCGGGCGAAGCTGTACTGGTAGACCCGCGAGGGCACGTCACAGAACAGGCCCGGGTAGGTGTTGTCCCGCCACGTGCCGCCCACGTCGTCGGCCTTCTCGTAGATCGTGACGTCATCGATCCCGTTGCGCAGCAACGCGATTGCGATGCACAGCCCGGACATGCCCGCTCCGACGACGGCTACGGCGGGATCGCGTCGGGTCATCGGGGCCGGTCCGGGTGCGTCTACCCGGCCTCGGCGCGCTGCTTGAGGCGCTGCAGGGTGAGCCGGATGTGCTCGGCGTTGGCGGCGGCCCGGTCGGGCACGCCGGTGGCCTTGCCGGCCAGCTTGCGAAACCAGCCGGGCCTGCGGTCCCAGGTGCTCTCGGTGACCAGGCAGCCTCCGTCGTCCGCGACGATGTCGTACTGCCAGCGGGCGATCGGCAGCACCGTGTGGGTGACGTCGAACGCGAACTGGCGGCCCGGTTCGGCGTCGGTGACCGTGCAGCGGGTGCTCCAGCGCCGGCTGGCGCTCGCGTTGTGGCCGGTGAACACGGCGCCCGGCCGGACACCGCCATCCCCGGGATCCCCCTTGCGCCATTCCATCGCCACCGTCTCCTCGGCCAGCGAGGCCAGCGTCGGCAGGTCGGTGAGCAGCCCGTAGACCACCTCGGCGGGGGCGTCGACGTGCACGGTGGCCGTCACGGCGGAATCTGTGGGCCGGGTCATCGCCCGATCATATCGGTGCGGCCCCGCGCAGATGCTCGAAGATCAGCGACGTCTGGGTCCCCGCGACGTCGGCGTCGGCGTTCAGGTTCTCGACCACGAACGAGCGCAGGTCCTCGGTGTCGCGGGCGGCGACATGGAGCAGGAAGTCGTCGGCGCCGGCCAGGAAGTAGACGTCGCGCACCTGCGGCTTGCTGCTGATCCGGTGGATGAAGCTGCGGATCTTGCCGCGCGCGTGGGACTGCAGGCTGACCGAGATCATCGCCTGCAGCGGCAGCCCCACGGCCACCGGGTCGATGTCGGCGTAGAAGCCCCGGATGACGCCGAGCTCCGCAAGCCGCCGGACGCGGCCGTGGCACGTCGACGGCGCGATGCCGACCGTCTCGGCCAGTGCGGTGTTGGTGATGCGCGCGTCGGCGTGCAACAGGGTCAGAATCCTGCGGTCCACATCGTCGAGGTCGGCGGGTCGAACATCCTTCGGCGGGCCAGCTTGCCCACCGTCCAGGCCAGTTGTTTCCTCAGCCATCGCACCACTTTACCGAATCATCGGCGTCCCGTTTGCGAAACATTCGAACTTTCTTCACACTTGGAGTTGTCAATCGAAATCCCATGGCAGGGGGCCCAAATGCGCGTCGGCGTTCCGACCGAGACCAAGAACAGCGAGCTCAGGGTGGCCATCACGCCCGCCGGTGTCACCGAACTGACTCACCACGGCCACGAGGTGCTCGTGCAGGCCGGCGCCGGCGAGGGCTCGGCGATCGCCGACGCGAAATTCAAGGCGGCGGGCGCCCAACTGGCCGGCACCGCCGAGCAGGTGTGGGCCGAGGCGGACCTGGTGCTCAAGGTGAAGGAACCGCTGCCGGCCGAGTACGGCTTCCTGCGGCGGGGCCAGGTGCTCTTCACGTATCTCCACCTGGCCGCGTCCCGGCCCTGCACCGAGGCGCTGCTGGCCGCCGGCACCACGTCGATCGCCTACGAGACCGTCCAGACCGCCGACGGCGCGCTACCGTTGCTGGCGCCGATGAGCGAGGTCGCCGGCCGGCTCTCCGCCCAGGTCGGGGCCTACCACCTGATGCGCACCCAGGGCGGCCGGGGCGTACTGATGGGCGGGGTACCCGGCGTCAAGGCCACCGACGTCGTGGTGATCGGCGCCGGCACCGCCGGTTACAACGCCGCCCGGATCGCCGCCGGCATGGGCGCCGCCGTCCGCGTCCTGGACGTCAACGTCAACAAACTGCGACTGCTCGACGCGGAGTTCGGCGGCCACATCAGCACCCGCCACTCCTCGAAGTACGAGCTCGAGGGCGCCGTCCAGCGCGCCGACCTAGTGATCGGGGCGGTTCTCGTGCCCGGCGCCAAGGCGCCCAAGCTGATCGGCAACTCACTTGTCGCACAGATGAAGCCGGGTGCGGTGCTGGTGGACATCTCCATCGACCAGGGCGGCTGCTTCGAAGACTCGCGGCCGACCACCCACGACAACCCCACCTTCGCCGTGCACGACACGCTGTTCTACTGCGTGGCCAACATGCCCAGCGCGGTGCCCAAGACGTCGACCTACGCGCTGACCAATGCCACGATGCCGTACGTTCTCCAGCTCGCCGACCGGGGCTGGCGGGCGGCCTGCCAGTCCGAGCCGGCCCTGGCCAAAGGGCTTTCGACGCACGACGGCGCGCTGCTGTCCGAACGCGTCGCCACCGACCTGGGCCTGCCGTACACCGCGCCGGCGAGCGTGCTGGGCTGAGGCCGACCCCGGCCGCTACTCGGTGAGGCCGGCGATGATGTCGGCCGCCGGTCCGGCCTGCGCGTGCCGGAACGACGTCCCGGCCCACAGCGGAAATCCGTTCGGGTCCTCCAGGGCGGCGGCCGCCTCCCGGATCGGCGAGGTCATCTGGTTGACCTCCGGATAGCCCAGCGGCGCCACGTTGTCGAGCATCCGGGTGAAGTCGTTCTCCAGCCCGCGGGCGTAGCGCCCCGAGAACGCCCGCGTGACAACGGTCGTGGCGAACAGCGGATTCTTCATGGCGGTGCGGTGCGCGGGGTTGGTGCCCGCCTCGTCGGCCAGCAGCAGCGCAGTGCCGACCTGCGCGGCGACCGCCCCCCGGTTCAGCACGTCGGTGACGTCGCGCGCGGTGCCCAGGCCGCCGGCCGCGATGAGCGGGACGTCGTGCGCGCTGCGGATCCGGGCGAGCAGCTGGTGCAGCGACTCGTTGGCGGGTTGCATGTCGGGGGCGAACGTGCCGCGGTGCCCGCCGGCGGCGGGTCCCTGGACGACCAGGCTGTCGGCGCCGGCGGCGACGGCCACGCCGGCCTCGTAGGCCGAGGTCACGGTGACCATCACCAGCAGTCCCAGCGCCCCCAGCCGGTGGATGACGTCGGGCGGGGGCACGCCGAAGGTGAAGGACACCAGCTCGGGCCGCACGTCGGCCACCACCTCGAGCTTGCGCTCCCAGTCGTCGTCGTCGCCGTACTCGGGCCGGCCGACCTCGACCTGGTAGTGCTCGGCGATCTCGACGAGTTCTTCGGCGTAGTACTCCAGGGCCAGCCAGTCGGCGACGCTGGGTTGGGGTACGAACAGGTTGACCCCGAGCGGGCCGGTGGTGGCCGCGCGCGCCGCGGCGATGTCGGCGGCGAACTGCTCGGCGGTGCGGTGCCCCCCGGGGATGAAGCCCAGCCCGCCCGCGTTGGACACCGCCGCGGCCAGCGCCGGGGTGCCGGGGCCGCCGGCCATCGGCGCACCCACGATGGGCACCGCGATGTCCCAAAAGCCCAGTACCATCTGCGCTAATTCACCATCGCCCGAAGTTGTTGGGGCAGCTGACGTTTCGAGGTATACGGGCCGACGACGGCAGCGCCGTACCGTTTGCTCAGTAGCCTGCGGGCCACCGCGTTGACCTCCTCGACCGTCACCTCGTCGATCCGCCGCAGCGTCTGCTCGATGCTGCGGTGCCTGCCGTAGTTTAGTTCGCTGCGGCCCAGACGGCTCATCCGGGAACTCGAATCCTCCAGCCCCAGGACCAGCCCGCCGCGCAGCGAGCCCTTCGCGATCCGGCATTCGGCGTCGGTGATGCCGTCGCGGGCCACCGCGTCGAGCACCTCGCCGCTCACCCGCATGACGTCGGGGAACCGCTCCGGCAGGCACGCCGCGTACACCGACAGCGCGCCGCTGTCGGCGAACATGTCCAGCGAGGAGTAGATCGAGTAGGCCAGCCCGCGCAGCTCGCGCACCTCCTGGAAGAGCCTGGAGCTCAGGCCGCCGCCCAGCGCGGTGTGCAGCACCGACAGCGCCCAGCGATGCTCCCAGCCGCGGCCCGGCGTGCGCACCCCCAGCGCCACGTGGGTCTGCTCCGAGTCGCGGTGGCCCAGCGCCAGGCCGGGCACCGCCTGCACCCGACCCGCGCCCTTGCGGGGGGCCACGGACCGGCGCCCGCGGACCAGATGCGGGCCGAAGTGCTCGCGCGCCAGGGCGACTACCCGATCGTGCTCGACGTTGCCGGCCACCGCGACGACCATGCGTTCCGGCCGGTAGCGGCGCACGTGGAAGGAGTGCAGCTGGGTCCGGGTCATCGCCGACACCGACTCCGCGGTGCCGATCACCGGACGGCCGACGGGGTGGTCGCCGAAGAGCGCCGACAGGAACATGTCGCCCAGCGCGTCTTCGGGGTCGTCGTCGCGCATGGCGATCTCCTCGAGGACGACGTCACGTTCGAGCTCGACGTCCTCGGCGGCGCAGCGGCCGTTGAGCACCACGTCGGCGACCAGGTCGACGGCGAGCTCCAGGTCGCTGTCGAGCACGTGCGCGTAGTAGCAGGTGTGCTCCTTGGCGGTGAACGCGTTCAACTCCCCGCCGACGGCGTCCATCGCCTGCGCGATGTCCACCGCGGTGCGCGTCGGGGTCGCCTTGAACAGCAGGTGCTCCAGGAAGTGCGCCGCCCCGGCCACGGTCGAACCCTCGTCTCGCGAGCCGACGCCCACCCACACCCCGACCGACGCGGAGCGCACCGCGGGCAGGAACTCGGTGACCACCCGCAGCCCACCCGGCAGGGTGGTGCGGCGCAGTGCGGCCCGGTGTTCCGGTTTCGCCTCGGCTCCGAGCGTGCCCCGGCGCAGGGCGGCCGCCGTGCGGGGCTTGGGCCCGGCCGGCGGGTCAGCTGCCGGTTGTCGCGGCATCTGCAGGTGCGGCCCCCGAGTCGGCAGGCGTCTCGGAAGCGGCGCTGTCGTCGTCGACCAGGACCAGCGAGATCTTGCCCCGCTTGTCGATGTCGGCGATCTCGACCCGCAGCTTGTCGCCGACGCCGACCACGTCCTCGACCTTCGCGATGCGCTTGCCCTTGCCGAGCTTGGAGATGTGCACCAGCCCGTCACGGCCCGGCAGCAGCGACACGAACGCCCCGAAGTCCGTCGTCTTGACCACGGTCCCCAGGAACCGCTCGCCGACCGTCGGGAGCTGCGGGTTGGCGATCGCGTTGATCCGGTCGATGGCGGCCTGCGCGGACGGGCCGTCGGTGGCGCCGACGAACACGGTGCCGTCGTCCTCGATGGAGATCTGCGCGCCGGTCTCCTCGGTGATGGCGTTGATGACCTTGCCCT
>NZ_JBYCLG010000312.1:0-11077 GCF_057473785.1 Mycobacterium sp. TH-M103 | reverse complement strand
TGGGCGAAGGGGGACTTGAACCCCCACGTCCCGAAGGACACTGGCACCTGAAGCCAGCGCGTCTGCCATTCCGCCACTCGCCCCGAAAATCAACCGCTGGAACATACCACTGTAGTGGCCGCGGACCCAACTGGCTCGTGCCGCCCGCGGTGCTCCCACTGGGCCGCCGCTTCCTGCGACCGCATTGAGCTGCGCGGATACCATATTCTCAGAGTTTCCGAGGTGCCGCATCGTCGTGGTGTACCGATACCATGCTTGGGTGACGCGACACGCGGGCGAGGCGTTTGCCGTGCATCGTCCGAATGCCCGGACGTGAGCGGGTGCATGCTGAGACATGAGTAGCCACCGGGGCCTGGCGCAGCGGATCGAGCGCAAGCTCGAGGCAACCGTCGGTGACGCGTTCGCCCGGGTGTTCGGAGGATCGATCGTTCCGCAGGAGGTGGAAGCCCTGCTGCGCCGCGAGGCCGAGGACGGCGTGCGGCCCCTTCAGGGCAATCGTCTTTTGGCGCCCAACGAATACATCATTACCCTCGGTGTGCACGACTTCGAGAAAGTAGGCGCCGACCCGGACCTTACGTCGAGCGCTTTCGAGCGGTACCTGGCCGACTACATCTATGAACAGGGGTGGCAAACGTATGGTGAGGTGGTCGTCCGGTTCGAGCAGACGCCGAACCTGCACACCGGCCAGTTCCGCGCACGCGGTGCTGTCAACCCCGACGCCAAGCCCCGCCCGACGGTCGACGATCCGCTCCGGCCACAATCGAATCACGCGTTCGGCGCAGAACGAGGAGTAGCAGCAATGACTGACAATTCGAGCTACCGCGGGGATCAGGGGCAGGGACGGCCCGGCGAGGAGTACTACGACGACCGCTACGGCCGTCCGCAAGACGATTCGCAGGGTGGCCCGGACAGGCCCGGTGGGCCGGACCCCCGAGGGGGGCACCGGCCGGAGCAGGGCGGCTACCCGCCGCAGGGCGGCTACACGCCACCCCGCTCTCCCGAACAGGGCGGCTATCCGGAGCAGGGCGGCTACCCCGAACAGGGTGCGGGCTACCAAGACCATCAGCGCGGGGGGTACCCGGAGCAGGGCGACTACCCGCCGCAGGGTGGCTACCCGCCGCAGGGCGGATACGCGCCGCCCCGCACTTCCGAACAGGGCGGCTATCCGGAGCAGGGCGGCTACCCGGACCAAGGTGGTTACCCCCAGTCTTACGAACAGCGTCCTCCCGGCTACGGCGGTCAGGGCTACGACCAGGGTTACCGCCAGGGCGGCTACGGCCCGCCCGGCGGCGGCCAGCCGGGCTACGGCGGCTACGGCGACTACGGTCGCGGCCCGGCCCGCCCGGACGAGGGTGGCTACGCGCCCCAGCAGGGCCACCAGCAGCAACGGCCGGCCTACCCCGACCAGGGCGGCGGGTACGACCAGGGCTACCAGCAGGGAGGCCAGGCATACAGCCGCCCCGACTACGGACCCGGCGACCACACGCAGTACGCCGAGAGCGTCCCCGGCGGGGGGTACGCCCCGCAAAGCCCCCAGGCCCCCGGGTACTCCGAGACCGCACACCGCGACTACGACTACGGCCAGCAGCCCGACTACGGCCAGGCGGGCGACTACGGCCAGCAGCAGCCCGACTACGGCCAGGGCGGCGACTACGGCCAGTACGGCGACTACGGCCAGCAACCGGGCGGCTACGACGGTTATGGCCAAGGCGGCTACGGCGTCCCCGGGACCGCCGTCACCCTGCAGCTCGATGATGGCAGCGGTCGCACCTATCAATTGCGCGAGGGCTCCAACATCGTGGGCCGCGGACAGGACGCCCAGTTCCGCCTGCCGGACACCGGGGTGTCGCGCCGCCACCTCGAGATCCGCTGGGACGGGCAGGTCGCGCTGCTGTCCGACCTCAACTCCACCAACGGCACCACCGTGAACAACGCACCGGTACAAGAATGGCAGCTGGCCGACGGCGATGTGATCCGGCTGGGTCACTCGGAGATCATCGTTCGCATTCACTGACGCCCCGGGCTCACCGCCGCCGCGCTTCGCCCCGCCACGACAACCGTCCAAGTATCGTGACGTTGCTGATGTGCTCGGTGTCACGGGTGCCGCGAGTACCGAGCGAGGACGGAAAGGACGCCAGATGCAGGGACTGGTACTGCAGCTGACGCGTGCCGGGTTTTTGACGCTGTTGTGGGTATTCATCTGGTCCGTGCTGCGCATACTGCGGACCGACATCTATGCCCCGACCGGTGCTGTCATGGTACGCCGCGGCCTGGCGCTGCGGGGCACGCTGCTGCCGTCGCGGCAACGCCGGGACACCGCCCGCTACCTGGTGGTGACCGAAGGCGCGCTGGCCGGCGCGCGGATCACGCTCAGCGGCCAACCGGTGTTGATCGGGCGCGCCGACGACTCGACTCTGGTGCTGACCGACGACTACGCCTCGACGCGGCATGCCCGGCTCTCTCAGCGCGGCACGGAATGGTACGTCGAAGATCTAGGATCGACCAACGGCACTTACCTTGACAGGGCGAAGGTGACGACTGCGGTACGAGTACCCATGGGAACGCCGGTCCGGATCGGCAAAACGGCGATCGAGTTGCGCCCGTGACGCTGGTTCTGCGATACGCCGCCCACAGTGATCGCGGCCTGGTACGCGCGAACAACGAAGACTCCGTCTACGCCGGCGCGCGGCTGCTGGCCCTGGCCGACGGGATGGGCGGCCACGCCGCCGGCGAGGTCGCGTCCCAGTTGGTTATCGCGGCCCTGGCCCATCTCGACGACGACGAACCCGGCGGCGACCTGCTCGCCAAGCTCGACGCCGCGGTGCGCGCCGGCAACGCCGCCATCGCCGCGCAGGTCGAGATGGAACCCGAACTCGAGGGCATGGGCACCACGCTGACCGCAATCCTGTTCGCGGGCAACCGCATCGGGCTTGTGCACATCGGCGACTCGCGCGGCTACCTGTTGCGCGACGGTGAGCTGACCCAGATCACCAAGGACGACACCTTCGTCCAGACCCTGGTCGACGAAGGCCGCATCACCCGGGAGGAGGCGCACAGCCACCCGCAGCGGTCGTTGATCATGCGGGCGCTGACCGGACACGAGGTCGAACCGACCCTGACCATGCGCGAAGCGCGCGCCGGTGACCGCTACCTGCTCTGCTCGGACGGCCTGTCCGACCCGGTCAGCGACGAAACCATCCAAGAGGCGCTGCAGATCCCCGATGTCGCCGAGGCCGCGTACCGCCTCATCGAGCTGGCGCTTCGCGGCGGCGGGCCCGACAACGTCACCGTCGTCGTCGCCGACGTCGTCGATTACGACTACGGCCAGACCCAGCCGATCCTGGCCGGTGCGGTGTCCGGCGAAGACGACCAGCTGACGCTGCCCAACACCTCCGCCGGCCGCGCCTCCGCCATCGGGCCGCGCAAAGAGGCCACCAAACGTGTTGCGCCGCAAGCCGAAACGCCGAGCCGCCCGCGCTGGTCGCGGCGTCGGACGGCGATCGTCGTCACACTGGTGGTGCTCGTGGCGCTCGCCGGCCTGGCGATCGGCCGGGCAATCATCCGCAGCAACTACTACGTCGCCGAAGACAACGGCCTGGTGTCGATCGTGCGCGGGATCCAGGGCTCGCTACTGGGCATCTCCCTGCACGAGCCCTACCTGATCGGGTGCCTCAATGCCCGCAACGAGCTTTCCCTCGTCAGCTTCAGCCAGAGCCGCGGCACCCTCGACTGCCACCTGATTCAGCTGCAGGATCTGCGCCCGCCCGAACGGGCCCAGGTCCAGGCCGGGCTACCGTCCGGGACGCTCGACGACGCCATCGCACAGCTGCGTGAGTTGTCGGCCAACTCGCTGCTGCCGCCCTGCCCGCCACCCCGCGCCACCTCTCCGCCGACCACGACAACCACCGGCGCGACGACCGCGCCCCCGACCTCGTCGACCACCACCTCAACCCGTTCCACGAGTCCCACCCGGACCCCCGCGAGCACCCCCTCCGGCACCCTGCCGGCGTCGCCTGCGACCACGTCGCCCACGGCGCCCCCCGCACAAACGGTGACCGCGCTCCCTCCACCCCCACCTCAGCCGGGCATCGACTGCCGGACGGTGGCATGACCACCCAGCTCCAGCCGCCAGTCGCGGTCACGCCTCCGCTACCGACCCGGCGCAACGCGGAACTGCTGCTACTGGGCTTCGCCGCGCTGATCACCGTCGCCGCCCTGCTCATCGTGCAGGCCAACCAGGAACGCGGCGTGCGTTGGGGTATCGCGACCTACGGGTTGGTCTTTTTGTCCGTGTTCGGCGGCGCCCACCTGGCCGTTCGGCGGTTCGCCCCCTACACCGACCCGCTGCTGCTGCCGATCGTGGCGCTGCTCAACGGGCTCGGCCTGGTGATGATCCACCGACTCGACCTCGCCGACAACGAACTCAGCGGCCGCCACCATCCCAGCGCGACCCAGCAGATGTTG
The DNA here is from genome assembly GCF_057473785.1 of Mycobacterium sp. TH-M103. Taxonomy (NCBI): domain Bacteria; kingdom Bacillati; phylum Actinomycetota; class Actinomycetes; order Mycobacteriales; family Mycobacteriaceae; genus Mycobacterium; species Mycobacterium sp. TH-M103. The sequence goes on along the minus strand of NZ_JBYCLG010000312.1, from coordinate 6,613 downwards.
TGGACCCTGGTCGGGGTGGCCACGTTCGCGCTGGTGGTCACCTTCCTCAAGGACCATCGCCAGCTGGCGCGCTACGGCTACATCTGCGGGCTGGCGGGCCTGATCTTCTTGGCGGTGCCCGCGCTGCTCCCCGCCTCGCTGTCCGAACAGAACGGCGCCAAGATCTGGATTCGGCTGCCCGGCTTCTCGATCCAGCCTGCCGAGTTCTCCAAGATCCTGCTGCTGATCTTCTTCTCGGCGGTCCTGATCGCCAAGCGGGGCCTGTTCACCAGCGTCGGCAAGCACGTCATGGGCATGACGCTGCCCCGCCCACGCGACCTTGCGCCGCTGCTGGCGGCCTGGGTGACCTCGATCGGGGTGATGGTCTTCGAAAAGGACCTGGGCACCTCGCTGTTGCTCTATGCGTCCTTCCTGGTCGTGGTGTACCTGGCCACACAGCGATTCAGCTGGGTGGTCATCGGCCTGGTGCTGTTCGCCGCGGGGAGTGTCGCGGCGTACTTCGCCTTCGCGCACGTCCGGGTTCGCGTGCAGACGTGGTGGGATCCGTTCGCCGATCCCGACGGCAGCGGCTACCAGATCGTGCAGTCGCTGTTCAGCTTCGCCACCGGCGGCATCTTCGGCACGGGCCTGGGCAACGGCCAGCCCGACACCGTGCCCGCCGCGGCGACCGACTTCATCATCGCGGCCTTCGGGGAAGAGCTCGGGCTGGTCGGGCTGGCCAGCATCCTGCTGCTATACACCATCGTCATCGTCCGCGGCCTGCGCACCGCGATCGCCACCCGCGACAGCTTCGGCAAGCTGCTGGCCGCCGGTCTGGCGTCGGCGCTGGCGGTCCAGCTGTTCATCGTCGTCGGCGGGGTGACGCAGCTGATCCCGCTCACCGGGCTGACCACACCGTGGATGTCCTACGGCGGGTCGTCGCTGCTGGCCAACTATGTGCTGCTGGCCATCCTGGCGCGGATCTCGCACAGCGCGCGGCGCCCGCTGCGGACCCGCTCGCGCAACACGTCGTCCATCGAGGCCGCCGGCACCGAGGTGATACAGCGGGTATGAACACCTCCCTCCGCCGCATCTCGGTCACCGTGATGGCGTTGATGGTGTTGCTTTTGCTCAACGCCACGATGACGCAGGTCTTCGCCGCCGACGGGCTGCGGGCCGACCCGCGCAACCAGCGGATCCTGCTCGACGAGTACTCGCGTCAACGCGGCCAGATCGTCGCCGGCGGCCAGTTGCTGGCCTATTCGGTCGCCACCGACAGCCGGTACCGGTTCCTGCGGGTGTATCCGAACCCGGACGTGTACGCGCCGGTCACCGGCTTCTACTCGCTGCGCTATTCCAGCTCGGGGCTCGAACGCGCCGAGGACCCGGTGCTCAACGGCTCGGACGCGCGGCTCTTCGGACGGCGGCTAGCCGACTTCCTCACCGGCCGCGATCCGCGCGGCGGCAACGTCGACACCACGATCAACCCGCGGGTCCAGCAGGCCGGCTGGGACGCGATGCAGCAGGGCTGCGGGGGGCCGCCGTGCAAAGGCGCCATCGTCGCCATCGAGCCGTCCACCGGCAAGATTCTGGCCATGGTGTCGTCGCCGTCGTATGACCCCAACCTCCTGTCCTCGCACGATCCCCAACTGCAGGCGCAGGCGTGGCAGCGGCTCCGCGACGACCCGGCCGATCCGCTGGCCAACCGCGCCATCTCCGAGACCTATCCGCCCGGCTCCACGTTCAAGGTGATCACCACCGCGGCCGCGCTGGAGGCCGGCGCCACGGTCGGCGAGCAGTTGACCGCGGCGCCCTCGATCCCGCTGCCCGGCAGCAGCGCCACCTTGGAGAACTACGGTGGGGGGCCATGCGGACCCGAACCGACGGTGTCGCTCGCCGAGGCGTTCGCCAAATCGTGCAACACCGCATTCGTCCAGCTGGGGCTCATGACCGGTACGGAGGCGCTGCGCGGCACGGCGCATTCGTTCGGGCTGGACAGCGCCCCGCCCGTCATCCCGCTGCAGGTCGCCGAATCCACCGTCGGGGTGATCCCCGACGCCGCTGCCCTGGGGATGTCGAGCATCGGACAGAAAGACGTCGCCGTCACGCCGCTGCAGAATGCCGAGGTCGCCGCGACGATCGCCAACAACGGGGTGGCAATGCAGCCGTACCTGGTCGAAAGCCTCAAGGGCCCGGACCTGTCCAACATCAGCACCGCCGTGCCCTACGAACAGCGCCGCGCGGTGTCACCGCAGGTCGCGGCTAAGCTGACAGAGCTGATGGTCAGCGCCGAGAAGGTCGCGCAGCAGAAAGGGGCCATTCCCGGCGTGCAGATCGCATCGAAAACTGGTACCGCAGAACATGGCACCGATCCGCGACACACCCCACCGCACGCGTGGTACATCGCGTTTGCGCCCGCGCAAGCGCCGAAGGTCGCCGTCGCGGTCGTGGTGGAGAACGGCGGAGATCGCCTGTCCGCGACCGGGGGTGCACTCGCCGCGCCGATCGGGCGGGCCGTGATCGAAGCCGCGCTACAGGGGGGACCATGAGCCCGCGAGTAGGTGTGACGCTGTCCGGCCGGTACCGCCTGCAACGCCTGATCGCCACCGGCGGCATGGGTCAGGTCTGGGAGGCCGTCGACAGCAGGCTGGGTCGGCGTGTGGCGGTCAAGGTGCTCAAACAGGAGTTCTCCCAGGACCCCGAGTTCATCGAGCGCTTCCGCGCCGAGGCGCGCACCACCGCGATGCTCAACCACCCGGGTATCGCCGCCGTCCACGACTACGGCGAGAGTCAGCTGGACGGGGAGGGGCGCACCGCCTATCTGGTCATGGAGCTGGTCAACGGCGAGCCGTTGAACTCGGTGCTCAAGCGCACCGGCAGGCTGTCGCTGCGGCACGCCCTGGACATGCTCGAGCAGACCGGCCGGGCCCTGCAGGTCGCCCACGCCGCCGGACTGGTCCACCGCGACGTCAAACCGGGCAACATCCTGATCACCCCCACCGGCCAGGTCAAGATCACCGACTTCGGTATCGCCAAGGCCGTCGACGCCGCACCGGTGACCCAGACCGGGATGGTGATGGGTACCGCCCAGTACATCGCGCCCGAACAGGCGCTGGGCCACGACGCGACCCCGGCCAGTGACGTCTACTCCCTCGGCGTGGTCGGCTACGAAGTCGTTTCCGGCAAGCGGCCGTTCACCGGCGACGGCGCGCTGACGGTGGCGATGAAGCACATCAAGGAACCCCCGCCGCCGCTGCCCGCCGAGTTGCCGCCCAACGTCCGCGAGCTGATCGAGATCACCCTGGTCAAGAACCCGGGGATGCGTTATCGCAGCGGGGGACCGTTCGCCGACGCGGTCGCCGCGGTGCGCGCCGGCCGCCGTCCGCCGAGGCCCAGCCAGTCGCCGCCGCCCGGGCGCGCCTCGCCGGCGGCCATCCCGTCCGCAGGCGCCCCGACCCGGGTCGCGGGCGCCTCGAGTGGGCGCAGCCCGGCGGCGCGCCGGTCCCGGCCGACCACCGGCGGGCATCGGCCACCCCCGGCGCGGCGCACGTTCTCGTCGGGCCAGCGCGCGCTGCTGTGGGCCGCGGGCGTGCTCGGCGCGTTGGCGATCATCATCGCGGTGCTGATCGTGATCAACTCCCGCGGCGACGCCCAGCAACAGCCGACGCCGCCCCCGACGGTCACCGAGACCGGCGGCCCGCCCTCCTCCTCGGGATCCTCGGGCGCGTCATCGCCGAGCAAGACCCCGTCCGGCCTGGGCCCCCCGCGGTTCACCGTTCGGGGCCTCCCGCCGACCCCGGTCGCGCTGCCGGCCCGGCACGAGATACCGCGATGACCACCCCGCAGCATCTGTCCGACCGCTACGAGCTGGGCGAGATCCTCGGCTTCGGGGGCATGTCGGAAGTTCACCTGGCGCGCGACGTCAGGTTGCACCGCGACGTCGCGGTCAAGGTGCTGCGCGCCGATCTGGCCCGTGACCCCAGCTTCTACCTGCGCTTCCGGCGGGAGGCCCAGAACGCCGCGGCGCTGAACCACCCGTCCATCGTCGCCGTGTACGACACCGGCGAGGCCGAGACCACCGCCGGCCCGCTGCCCTACATCGTGATGGAGTACGTCGACGGCGTCACCCTGCGCGACATCGTGCACACCGAGGGACCGCTGCCCCCGCGGCGCGCCATCGAGATCATCGCCGACGCCTGCCAGGCGCTGAACTTCAGTCACCAGAACGGCATCATCCACCGCGACGTCAAGCCGGCCAACATCATGATCAGCACCACCAACGCCGTCAAGGTGATGGACTTCGGCATCGCGCGCGCGATCGCCGACAGCGGCAACAGCGTCACCCAGACCGCAGCCGTGATCGGGACCGCCCAGTACCTGTCGCCCGAGCAGGCCCGCGGCGATTCCGTGGACGCGCGATCCGATGTCTATTCGCTCGGCTGCGTGCTGTACGAGATCCTCACCGGCGAGCCGCCGTTCACCGGCGACTCCCCGGTCGCGGTGGCCTATCAGCATGTGCGGGAAGATCCGATTCCCCCGTCGCATCGGCATGAGGGGATCTCCGCCGACCTCGACGCCGTCGTCCTCAAAGCGCTGGCCAAAAACCCGGAAAACCGCTACCAGACCGCGGCCGAGATGCGCGCCGATCTGGTGCGGGTGCACAACGGTGAGCCACCGGAGGCGCCCAAGGTGCTCACCGACGCCGAGCGCACGTCGCTGCTCACGCACTCGGGCGGACACGGCGGCCACCCCCGCACCGACCCGCTGCCCCGCCAGGCACTGGGCGGCGCCGACACCGACGACGAGCGGCTCGGCGGTTCGGTCGCCCGCTGGGTCGTCGCGGTGGCCGTGCTCGCAGTGCTGACGATAGTCGTCGTCATCGCCTTCAACACGTTCGGCGGCGGCACCCGCGACGTCCAGGTGCCCGACGTGCGCGGCCAGGTTTCCGCCGACGCGATCGCGGTACTGCAGAACCGCGGCTTCAAGACGCGCACCTTGCAGAAGCCGGACTCGACGATCCCACCGGACCACGTCATCGACACCGACCCCGACGCCAACGCGTCGGTGAGTGCCGGTGACGAGATCACCATCAACGTATCCACGGGGCCCGAGCAGCGTGAGATGCCCGACGTCTCCTCGCTGAGCTACGGCGAGGCGGTCAAGAAGCTCAAAGCCGCCGGGTTCACCAAGTTCAAGCAGGCCAGTTCGCCGTCCACCCCGGACCTGATGGGCAAGGTCATCGGGACCAACCCGCCGGCCAACCAGACCTCGGCGATCACCAACGTCATCACCGTCATCGTCGGCTCCGGCCCGGAGACCAAGCAGGTCCCCGACGTGGCGGGCCAGACCGTCGACGTCGCGCAGAAGAACCTCACCGTGTACGGCTTCACCAAGTTCAGTCAGGCCGACGTGGACAGTCCAAGGCCAGCCGGCGAGGTGGTCGGCACCAACCCGCCCAAGGGCACCGCGGTCCCGGTCGACTCGGTCATCGAGCTGCAGGTCTCCAAGGGCAACCAGTTCGTGATGCCCGACGTGACCAACATGTTCTGGACCGACGCCGAACCGCGGTTACGCGCGCTGGGCTGGACCGGGGTGCTGGACAAGGGCCCCGACGTCGACGCCGGCGGTTCCATGCACAACAAGGTGGTGTATCAGAACCCGCCCGCCGGGGCCGGGGTCAACCGCGACGGCATCATCACGCTGAAGTTCGGTCAGTAGCCACCGGATCCGGGGGCAGATGCGGCCGCACCGCGGCGCGGACCTCGTTCTCCAGCCGGCGGACCAGCGTGTCGTCGCGTGCCCATCCACAGTCGGCGAGCCAGTTTCCCAGCATCCGGTGCCCGCCCTCGGTCAGGATCGACTCCGGATGGAACTGGACGCCGTGAATCGGCAACTCGCTGTGGCGCACCGCCATGACCACACCACTGCGGGTACGGGCCGTCACCTCCAGCACCGACGGCAGGGTCTCCGGCAGGATCGTCAGCGAGTGGTAGCGGGTGGCGGTGAACGGATCCGGAAGGCCTTGCAGCACACCCACATTGGTGTGGAAAACGCTGCTGGTTTTGCCGTGCAGCAACTCGGGTGCACGGTCCACCCGGGCACCGAATGCGACGCCGATGGCCTGGTGGCCCAGGCAGACCCCCAGCAGCGGCGTCCGCGCCGCAGCACACGCCCGGACGAGGCTTATCGACGCGCCCGCGCGTTCCGGCGTGCCCGGTCCGGGGCTCAGCAGCACACCGGCGAATTTCGCGGTGATGGCCGGCTCATCGGCGAGCCGGGCGTCGTCGTTGCGCCATACCTCGGCCTGGACGCCGAGCTGGCCCAGGTACTGCACGAGGTTGAACACGAAGCTGTCGTAGTTGTCGACAACCAGGATCCGCATCCTGACAGGCTACCGCCCGCGCCCACCGGGGGCGCTGGTCGCCGGCGGCAGGGGCTGCGCGTAATGCATCCGCAGCGGCCCGGTGTGGCCGACGATCCGCACGTCGGACTCGACCTGTTCGTGGTAACCCAGGCCGAACCGGACCACGTATTGCCTGTAGAGGGTCACCAGGGGAGCGGCGGCAAGGGCGGCTTGCATGGCGGTGGGATCGCCGATCGCGGTGACGGTGTAGGGCGGGCTGTAGGTGCGCCC
>NZ_JBYCLG010000311.1:0-2583 GCF_057473785.1 Mycobacterium sp. TH-M103 | reverse complement strand
CCCGCACACGAACGGCACGGTGAACTTCCACTTGTCGATGTGGTGGGTGTAGTCGGCGGGGGTCAGCACCTCGGACTCGTCGACGTAGTCCACGCCCAGGCTCTGCAGAATCTGCGCCTCCACGAAGTGCCCGATGCGCGCCTTGGCCATCACCGGGATGGTGACCGCGTCCTTGATCCCCTCGATCATGTCGGGGTCGCTCATGCGCGACACCCCACCCTGGGCACGGATGTCGGCGGGCACTCGCTCCAGCGCCATCACCGCGACCGCCCCGGCGCCCTCGGCGATGCGGGCCTGCTCCGGGGTGACGACGTCCATGATGACGCCGCCCTTGAGCATCTCCGCCATGCCGCGTTTGACCCGGGCCGTTCCGCGCCCGGTGCCGTTCTGCGCCACGCTGTCCACCGCTACCTCTATCGTTCTCGATCGTTGTCACGTGCCGGTACCCGTCCAGTGTAGTGGGGGGCCACCAGCGATTTTCCCGCCGCCGGATTCAGCGGATGGTCTGCAGCGGGCCCGGTGACCCGCTGCCGGCCACCACCGCCGCCTCGGCGAGCAGCTCGGCCAACTGCAGCGGGTACACGGTCTGGCCGGCGGCGACCAGCTCGGCGATGCCGGCGGCATCGCACCAGCGGTGGCCGTGGATGTAGCGCCGCTCCAGCTCGGTGCGGGCAGTACAGTCGGGTTCGAAGCGCCGGGTCCGGCACACGAAGAAGAACTCCTCGCTGTCGATCAGCGAACCGTTGAACTCGAAGACCTCGTCGCGCCGCCACACGGGCCCCACCATGTCGGCCGCGGCCACCCGTAGGCCCGTCTCCTCGGCCACCTCCCGCGCGGCGGCCTCGGCCAGCCGCTCCCCCGGCCCGACCTTGCCGCCGACGGTGAACCACCACCGGGGCGCGGGACCGTCGGTGATCGCCGGGTCCGACCCGCACAGCAGCAGCACCGAGCCGGTCTCGTCGAGCAGCACCACCCGCGCCGACGTGCGGTGGTTGAGCACTCCGTGATCGCGGTACGCCAGCGCATGCGATCGTTCGACGATTTCGAAATAGCTCGGCAGTGGCGCCCTTCCTCCGAGCCGCAAGGCGCGCACCGGTCGCCGCTCGGCCAGCGCGAGGGTGTCGCGCACCGCGTCGTTGTGGAACCGGCGCGCCAGCAGCACCCTGGCCTCGGCGTCGGCCAGCTCGGCGATCAGCCCGGCCGGCAGCGACGCGGGGTCGACCATCGCCAGCGCCGCGGACAGCTCGTTCTCCGCGTTCTCCCGCTCGGATCGGGCCGCGCCCTCGGCGGCGTCGGCCAGCGCGGCCAGCCGCCTGCCCCCCTGAGCCCCCGTGGCCCCGCCATAGGCGTCGATCGCCACGGCGCGCGCGACCACGGCCCGCCGGGCCAGCGCGCCGTCGAGCGCCTGCCAGGACAGGTCGTAGCGCACGTTCAGCCGGTCGAGCCGGTTGGCCGTCTGATACGCCCACGCGCCGGACACCGCCAGCACCAGGACGAGCACCGCCGTCGCGACGATCAACCAGGTCATCAGCTGGCCACCTGAACCTTGACGCCCGCCCCGGCGACCGTCTCGTACACCCGCATGATCTGGCTGGCCACCACCGACCAGTCGTAGCGTTCGACCGCCTCGGAACCGGCCGCCACATAGCGTTGCCGCAGCTCCTCGTCCCCCAGCACCGCGATCAACCCGTCGGCCAGCGCGTCGGGGTCGCCGACGGGCACCAGGCGCCCCAACTCGCCGTCGCGCAGCACGCGCCGGAACGCGTGCAGGTCGCTGGTCACCACCGCGGTGCCCGCGGCCATCGCCTCCACCAGCACGATGCCGAAGCTCTCGCCGCCGATGTTGGGTGCGCAGTACACGTCGGCACTGCGCATCGCCGACGCCTTTGCCGCGTCGTCGACCAGGCCCAAGAAACGGATGTGGCGCACCAACCCGCCCGCGCGGGCGCGCAGTTCGTGCTCGTCGCCGTGGCCGACGACCAGCAGTTGCACATCCGCGAACCGCTCCACCACCCGCGGCAGGGCGTCGAGCAGCACCGACACGCCCTTGCGGGGCTCGTCGTAGCGGCCCAAAAACAGCACCGTCTTGCCGGGCCGCGGGTACCCGTCCAGCAGCGGCGCCGAGGCGAACGAGGCGACGTCGACGCCGTTGGGGATCTCCACCGCGTCGGTGCCCAGCGCCTCCATCTGCCAGCGCCGGGCCAGGTCGGACACCGCGATCCGCCCGACGATCTTCTCGTGCCAGGGCCGCAGCACCCCCTGGAACACCGCCAGCGTCAGCGACTTGGTCGTCGAGGTGTGAAACGTCGCCACGATCGGGCCCTCGGCCACCCGCAGCGCCCACATCGACAGGCTGGGCGCGTTGGGTTCGTGCAGGTGCAGCACGTCGAAATCGCCCTCGGCCAGCCAGCGCCGGACACGGCCGTGCACCGCCGGGCTGAACTGCAGCCGCGCCACCGAGCCGTTGTAGGGGATCGGGATCGCCCTGCCGGCCGACACGACGTACTCGGGCAGCGACGCATCGGGGGACGCCGGGGCGAGCACGCTGACCTCGTGCCCGCGGGCGCGCATCACCTCGGCCAG
>NZ_JBYCLG010000310.1:0-2255 GCF_057473785.1 Mycobacterium sp. TH-M103 | reverse complement strand
CGATGGCGCCCTGAATGTCGTCAGCGGAGATTGTCAACTCGGCCATGGCTTTTCGTCTTTCTACTTCTGTTCGCGTGGGTCTTCGATGGGTCTGTGGTGACTACTTCGTGTTCAGTCGGGCAACTGGGCCTCGGCTGCGGCCAGGCGCGAGGAGAGCGTCCCGTCGATCACCTCGTCGGCCACCGCGATCAACAGCCCGCCCAGCAGCGTCGGGTCGACCTGCAGCTGCACGGCCACCGGATGCCCGTAGGTGCGGCCCAGCACCTCGGTGAGACGAGTGCGCTGGGCATCGCTGAGCTCGGCAGCCGCGCCGACTTGCGCGACCACCTCGCCGCGGCGAGCGACCGCGACTTCCGCCAGGAACCGCATGGCCTCTTCGGCCGGCTGACCTCTGAGCAGCTCGACGGTGTGGGTCAGCAGTGCCGACGCGATCGGGTTGACGCTGCCGCTCGCGCCGCCAAGCACGTTGCGCAGCAACTCCACTCGTTTCTCGGGCGGGACGACGTAGTCGCCGAGCAGGATGCCCAGACGCGGCTGCGCGTCGAGAATCCGGGAGAAACGGAACAACTGGTCTTCGACTTCGCCGACCTGGTCCGCGCGTTCGGCGACTTCCAGCAAGGCTTGGCGCGACATGTGCTCGATCGCGTCGATCAGGTCCGAGTCGGCCGACCAACGCTCGCAGACCGCCGCGCGCACCACCTCGAGGGTGGTGTCGCCGACCTTGCCGGAGAGCAGCCGCTCCATCAACCGCACCCGCGGCGCCGAGTCTTCGGCGGCCACGGTGAGGTAGCGGGTGACCATCATTTCGCTGTCGAGCATCTTGGCCACCGCCACGAGCTCGTCGGACAACGTGGTCAGCCCGTCCTTGTCGAGATCCTTGGCTACGGTCCCGAACCGGTCCAGCAGGTCACGCAGCGCCCGCCGGCTGGCCGAGCGCATCTTGGTCAGCAGCGGATACTGCACGTCGGCGGAGGCCGGCGCCATCGCGTCGAGCTCGTCGAGGAACCGGTCCACGGTGGCCGACTGCTGCGCGGCGTCGGCGACATAGTTGCGCACCAGTTCCCCTGCGCCGCGCACAGATTCGTGGCCGAGCTCCAGCCGGAGCTGGCGGCTCAGCTGCGTCCGCAGCAGCTCGACCTGGCGGGCACCCTGACCCGTGATGCGTTCGGCCTCCACCTCGGCCTGCACCCGGAACTGCTCGGTGATTCGCTTCGCGTCCGCCTGAGCCTCTTCGACGACGCGCTTCGACTCCGCCTTGGCGTCGTCCACCGCCTTGCTGTGCGCGTTGCTGGCCTGGCCCAGGCGCTCGGCGGCCGTGGCTGCGTCGCTCAGCTGTTGACTCACCACTTTCTGCCTGGTTTCCATCAGTTTGCGCACCGGCGGAACGACGTAGCGCACCACGAGGAAAACGATGACCGCGAACCCGATCAGCTGTCCGATGAACGTCGACATGCGGTTACCGTCCGGACGATCCGGTCGCGGCGGTGACCGGGCCGACGTCGACGCCGAGGATACGACTGGCCAAAGTCGCCGACATGCCTGCCACGTTGGAGCGCAGATCCAGTTCCACGGCGTCCCTTTCCCGCTTCAATTGCTCTGCGGCCGTTTGCAACGTCGACATCACCTGCTGCTCGGCACGGGCTCGCGCGTCCTCGACCGCCTTACGACCCTCGGCCCGGGCGTTGTCGCGGTGCGACGACGCCTCGATCCGGGCCTTGGTCATGACTTCGTCGTAATCGGCCTGGGCGGCCTCGAACTGCTCGTTCGCCTTCTTGTTGTCGGCAAGGGTCTTGGCGACCATCGCGTCGCGCTCACGCAACACCTTCAGGATCGCCGGTACGACGAACGTGCCGATGACGGCGAGGACGATCAGGAAGATGGCGAGAACGAAGAAAAAGGTGCCGTTGGGAATGAGGAAGTTGTTGGTCTTCCCTTCCTCCGCTGCCTGGTCGGCGGCCAGAACGAGAGTGCTTGCGTCGCCCATCACAGCGAATTAGGTGCCGACCGGGGTCGCGAAGACGAACAGCGCCATGAACGCCAGGTTGATGAAGTAGGCCGCCTCGACCAGACCGACGGTGATGAAGAACGGCGTGAACAACCGTCCCTGCGCCTCCGGCTGCCGGGCGATGCCCGAAACCAGCGCGTTGCCGGCGATACCGTCACCGATGCCGGCACCGATCGCGCCGCCACCCATGATCAGGCCACCGCCGATGAGTGCGGCGGCAGCGACTTGGGGGTCCAGGGCCATTCTTTCC
>NZ_JBYCLG010000309.1:0-3903 GCF_057473785.1 Mycobacterium sp. TH-M103 | reverse complement strand
TCGAGCCGTCGACGAAGGTGACCATCGAATGAACGATCGACTGCGGGTGCACGACCACCTCGATGCGGTCGTAGGGGATGCCGAACAGCAGGTGGGTTTCGATGAGCTCGAGACCCTTGTTCACCAGCGACGCCGAGTTCAGCGTGTTCATCGGGCCCATCGACCACGTCGGGTGGGCGCCCGCCTGCTCGGGGGTGACGCTCTCGAGATCGGCGGCCGTCCAACCCCGGAACGGCCCTCCGGAGGCGGTCAACACCAGCTTGGCCACCTCCTCGGGGGCACCGCCGCGCAGGCACTGGGCCAGCGCGGAGTGCTCGGAGTCGACGGGCACGATCTGGCCCGGGCGCGCCGCCCGCAGCACCAGCGGGCCGCCGGCGATCAGCGACTCCTTGTTGGCCAGCGCCAGGCGGGCGCCCGAGTCCAGCGCGGCCAGCGTCGGGCGCAGCCCCAGCGCTCCGACCAGCGCGTTGAGGACGACGTCGGCCTCGGTTTCCTGCACGAGCCGGGTGACGGCGTCCGGCCCCCGGAACGGGACGTCGCCGACGCGCTCAGCCGCCCGCTCGTCGGCGACGGCGATGTTGGTGACCCCGGTTTGCGAGCGTTGCCGCAGCAACGTGTCCGGCTTCGCGCCCCCCGCGGCCAGCCCGACCACCTCGAAACGGTCGGGGTTGGCGGCGATGACCTCGAGCGCCTGGGTGCCGATCGAGCCGGTGCTGCCCAGCACCAACACCCGCAGGCGGCCCTCGCCATGCCCGTCGGTCGTCGCAGTGCTCACCCACTCATTGTGCCGTCCGACGGCGACCCGGGCCACGACGTGGCCCGGGTGGCGACCGAACTCGCGGCACCGCGCGGCGGGTATGCCAGAATCACCTCTTTAGAAGCCGATCCGATCCGAAAGGGACTCGCCGTGGCCAGTACCGAACTGGAACACTCCGCCGGCGTCGACACCGCCGAGGTGCCGTCGGCGGCGTGGGGCTGGAGCAGGATCAACCACCGCACCTGGCACTTCGTCGGCGTGTTCGCCGTCATATTCCTGCTGGCGATGCTGCGCGGCAACCACGTCGGCCGCGTCGAAGACATCTGGCTGGTCAGTTTCGCCGTGCTGGCGCTGTTCGTCCTGGTGCGCGACCTGTGGGGCCGCCGCCGCGGCTGGCTCAGGTAGCCGCGGCTACCCGCCTGCTACTCCTTTTCCAAGGCCAGCTGTCCGCAGGCGGCGCTGATCTCGCGACCGCGCGTGTCCCGCACCGTGCACGGCACCCCCTGGGCCCGCACCCGCCGCACGAACTCCCGCTCCACCGCCTTGGGGCTGGCGTCCCACTCGCTGCCCGGTGTCGGGTTGAGCGGGATCAGGTTGACGTGCACCAGGGGCCCGAGCGCGCGATGCAGCCGCTTGCCCAGCAGGTCGGCCCGCCACGCCTGGTCGTTGACATCGCGGATCAGCGCGTATTCGACCGACACCCGACGACCGGTGACGTCGGCGTAATAGCGGGCCGCGGCGAGGGCCTCGCCGACCTGCCACCGGGTGTTCACCGGCACCAGCGTGTCGCGCAACTCATCGTCGGGCGCGTGCAGCGACAACGCCAGCGTCACCCCGAGACGTTCGTCGGCGAGCCTGCGGATCGCGGGCACCAGCCCCACCGTCGACACCGTCACCGAACGGGCGGAGATGCCGAAGCCGTGCGGCGCCGACGCAGTGATGCGCTGCACCGCGGGCAGCACCCGGGCGTAGTTGGCCAGCGGCTCCCCCATGCCCATGAAGACGACGTTCGAGAGCCGCTGACCCGCCGGGTCGAAGTCGTCGCGCAGCGCCGCCGCGGCGGCCCGTACCTGTTCGAGGATTTCCGCGGTCGACAGGTTGCGCCGCAACCCGCCCTGACCGGTCGCACAGAACGGGCAGGCCATGCCGCAGCCGGCCTGCGACGAGATGCACACCGTGTTGCGCTGCGGGTAACGCATCAGCACCGATTCGATCGTGGTGCCGTCGGTGGCCCGCCACAGGGTTTTGCGGGTCTGACCGGCATCGCAGGTGACGTCGGTGGCCGCGGTGAGCAGCGTCGGGAACATCGCCTCGGCGACCAGCTCACGGACGGCGGCGGGAAGGTCCGTCATCCGGTGCGGATCGGCGATCAGCCGCCCGTAGTACTGGTGTGCCAGCTGCTTGGCCCGAAACGCGGGCAAGCCCAGCTCCGCGATGGCCGACGCGCGGCCGGCCTCGTCCAGGTCGGCCAGGTGCCGCGGCGGCCTGGCCGGGCGCGGTGCGTCGAAAACCAGTTGGTGAACCATGACCCGTCCAGTATCGGTCACGTCGCGCCCGGCCCCGAAAAGCTAGGGCAGCAGCGTCAGCACGGTCCAGGCCGCGACCGCCGACGGGAGGACGCCGTCGAGCCGGTCCATCAGCCCGCCGTGGCCGGGCAGCAGCCTGCCCATGTCCTTGATGCCGAGGTCGCGCTTGACCTGGGACTCCACCAGATCGCCGAGCGTGCAGGTCAGCACGAGCACCACGCCCAGCAAAACGCCGATCCACGGCGGCTTGCCGGCCAGGAACGTCGCGGTCAGGGTCGCCGCGGCGGTCCCGAACACCAGCGAACCCGCGAACCCCTCCCACGACTTTTTCGGGCTGATCGCCGGAACCATCAGGTGCTTGCCGAACACCACCCCCACGGCGTAGGCGCTCACATCTGAGGCGACGACCGTGATCATGAGGCAGAAGACCCGGCCCGCACCGTCTTTCGGGTAGACGAGCAGCGCGGCGAACGACGCGAACAGCGGGACCCACGCGGCCAGGAACACGGTGGCGGACGCGTCCCGCAGGTAGTTCGCCGAGGGCGAATCGGCCATCGGCTCGGGCCGTTTGCTGTTGTCCTGCATGAACAGCCGCCACATCATGCAGACCACCACCGTGACACCGAATCCGGCCATGGCGCCGGCCGCATGGAAGGGCCAGGTCAGCCACACGGTGAGCTGGCCCCCGGCCAGCAACGGGATGGCGGGGATGACGTATCCGGCTTCGCGCAGCCGGCGCACCACCTCGTGGCTGGCGACGAAGATGGCGAGCGCGACGATCACCACCCAGTAGCGCGGAGCAAAAAGCAGCGTCGCGACGAGAACCGCGCCGATGCTGGCGCCCACGACGATCGCTGCGGGCAGGTCACGTCCCGCCCGCAGCGGCTTCCCGGCCGGTCGACGCGCGGTGTTCCGGGATGCGGGGGCCTCGCGTGCGGGCGCCGGCTCCTCGGGCGCGCTTCCTTTGCCGGCGTCGGGGGTTGCCACGGACTTGGTTGCTGAGCGGCCGTTAGACCTCCAGCAGCTCGCCTTCTTTGTGCTTGACCAGTTCGTCGATCTGGGTGACGTACTGTTGGGTGGTCTTGTCCAGGTCTTTCTCGGCGCGGCCGACCTCGTCTTCGCCCGCCTCGCCGTCCTTGCGAATGCGGTGCAACTCCTCCATCGCCTTGCGGCGGATGTTGCGCACGGAAACCTTCGCGTCCTCGCCCTTGTGCTTGGCCTGCTTGACCAGCTCGCGGCGGCGCTCCTCGGTGAGCTGCGGCACAGCCACCCGGATAAGGGTGCCGTCGTTGGTGGGGTTGACGCCGAGGTCGGAGTTGCGGATCGCCGTCTCGATCGCGCCGAGTTGACCGGCCTCGTAGGGCTTGATCACGACCAGCCGCGCCTCGGGGACGTTGATGCTGGCCAGCTGGGTGATCGGGGTGGCGGCGCCGTAGTAGTCGATCACGATCCGGGAGAACATGCCCGGGTTGGCGCGACCCGTGCGGATCGTCGACAAGTCGTCACGGGCCACAGCTACGGCTTTCTCCATCTTCTCTTCAGCATCGAAAAGAGCCTCATCGATCATGTGCGCTGCTCCTCCTCATCGCTGCGCTCTGCATCGTCGCCAGCGTCGATCAT
>NZ_JBYCLG010000308.1:0-9918 GCF_057473785.1 Mycobacterium sp. TH-M103 | reverse complement strand
CGTCGTCCGGGGTGATGAAGCCGAAGCCCTTCTCACCGTTGAACCATTTCACAGTCCCCTGTGCCATTTACTTTCTTCTCTCATTTCAAATGCGGATATACCTAAAATATCCGCGCGATCAACGTAGCACGAGCCGTGCTATTTATTGACAATTGTTGCCGCGCTGCGACGACGAACCCTGGGAGCGGGCCGAACGGCGCCGCCGGCCGGCAGGACCGGAGCGGCGAGGCTGCGCCGGGCGCTGTTGCGCGGTGTGCGCGGGGACGGCCTGCTTCGGCGCGGGGGCCCGGTGCGGCGCCACGTCCCCGGCCACCGCATGCACGGCGGCCGAGTCGACGGTGACCTCCTGCGGCGTGACGCGGATGCCCGCACGGCGCATCAACGCGTGCGTGTCCTTGCGCTGCTCGGGCAGGACGACGGTGACGACATCACCGGCATTGCCGGCCCGCGCGGTGCGCCCGGACCGGTGCAGGTACGCCTTGTGCTCGGCGGGCGGATCGATGTGCACGACCAGTTCGATCCCGTCGACATGGACACCGCGTGCCGCGATGTCGGTGGCCACCAACACGCGCGCGTCACCGGCGGTGAAAGCGGCCAGGTTCCGGTCGCGCGCGGGCTGAGACAGGTTGCCGTGCAAGTCGACAGCCGGGACACCGGATTCGGTGAGCTGCCTGGCGAGCTTGCGCGCCTGGTGCTTGGTGCGCATGAACAGGATGCGGCGACCCGATCCGGAGGCGAGCCGGTGGACCAACTCCTTCTTGGCCTGCGCGTCGGAGACGTGGAACACGTGGTGGGTCATCTCGGGCACCGGCGAGTCGGAGCCGTCGACGGAGTGCAGCACCGCGTCGCGCAGGAACCGATTGACGAGCTTGTCGACCCCGTTGTCGAGGGTCGCGGAGAACAGCAAGCGCTGGCCGCCCATCGGGGTGGCCGCCAGGATGCGGGTGACGCCGGGAAGGAAACCGAGGTCGGCCATGTGATCGGCTTCGTCGATCACCGTGATCTCGACCGAGTCGAGACTGATCAGACGTTGCTTCATCAGGTCTTCGAGCCGGCCTGGGCAGGCCACGACGACGTCGACGCCGGACTTCAGCGCCGCCACCTGCCTGCTTTGCGACACGCCGCCGAAGATCGTCGTCACACGTAGCCCGTTGGCGCCGGCCAGCGGTTCCAGGGTCGCGGTGATCTGGGTGGCCAGCTCCCGGGTCGGGGCCAGAATCAGACCCGTCGGGTGGGACGGGCGGCGTCGGTGTCCGGCCAGCCTGCTGACCAGAGGAATCGAGAAGGCGAGCGTCTTGCCGCTGCCCGTCTTGCCGCGGCCGAGGACGTCGCGGCCGCTGAGGGTGTCGGGAAGTGTCTCGACCTGGATGGGAAACGGATGGCTGATCCCGCGGGCGGCGAGCACCTCGATGAGTGGTTCGCGCACGCCGAGATCGGCAAATGTCATGCCTGTGGTCACTGGATGTCTTTCAGCATCGGTGGTGCCGACTTGGCGGCAAAATGCGCGCGTTCGGTCAGCACAAAGTGGCGAGATTGCCGGTGGGCAAAATCGATCGCCGCGATACGAACTGCGCCGGATTCAGTGCGCCAACCACTCGATCGGGGCGGACGCCGGAAGGATGAAGAAGCGTTTCACGACGTGCCGGCCGCCGTAGGACGGCCAACATTGCTACGAGCATAGCGCACATGCCGGCCCGGTGCGCCCCGGGGTCAAGACCTGCGCGCACCGCCCGCCCGCTGCCTGTACCGTTGAACACGAACCGCCTGCCAGCGGTCATCGCGAATCGTCGGCGCACCAGAAAAGAGATCAGCGTGCGATTCGATCGTCGTCCGACCGCCGATGCGGACCGGCCGACCTCCTCTTTCGTAAGGACACACATGGACAACTCGAACCTGTTTTCCCACCCTGAAGCGCCCGAATACGTGGTCTCGGGCGAGGCCTCCGGGAAGCCGGTCGAACACCCGGTCTTCTCGGATCGGCCCAGCGGCGACGCCGGAGCGCGCGCCAAAGAACGCCACTGAAGTAGTAAACGCCGAGCTTTCGAGGAGCGGTGGCGTCAACTGAGTCACTATCGTGGCACCGAGCGGGCTTGATCACATCCGCGCGACGGGGCCACGCCTCGCACCACACCATCGTGGGGTGCTCCACGACAAACTAGCCGCGCTGTCGATCGCGAGCGCCGAGGTTTTCACCGCTGCCGCGGTTTGGGCCGTCGGCGGCTTGGTGGCGGCAAGTCCCGCCGGCGCAAGCACTTTGGTGCCGCTCACCCAGAAGTTCCGTGCGTGCGACTTCACCCCGGCAGTGAATATGCAGTCGCGGGGACACGGTACGGCCCGAGCCGTAATCGGCACGGGCGCAAATCAAACGGTGACCGCGCACGTCCAACTCGTGGCCGTCGAACCCGGAGTTCGCTACAACGTCAGGTTGATCCAGGCACCGGCCTCTTCGGTGTCGTGCACTGCCGGCGTCACCGACGGGACGATGGAGACCGATGGCGCCGGGACAGCGACGCTGACGCTGCGGGACGCGTTGTCCCCGAATACCACCGGTGCGTGGGTCTTCGTCGAACGCCCATCGCCGAACTCGCAGACACCGGCCGAGTACTACACCTCGGAGTTCATCGCCGCGCTCCGAGAAGGGCAGGCGGGTCCGCTAACGCCGATATTGGGGACAGTACGCGGTGATCGCAGCGTCGACGGCTGACTGAGCCTGCGCGGGCGCGGTGTTCGTGTTGCTCGCAGGTCGCGGCTGCGGCATCCCGCATTGGAGCCATTGGAGGCCGGTACACACGGCATGGCCGGTGACGATTCGACCTTGGGATCTGTGACGGTGACGCCGGGAATCTGCGAGGCCAGTTTGAGGTAGACCTGGTCAGCACTGGGCCCCGGTCGGCACGGTGCCGGTGCCGCCGGCGCGGGTGGCAGCGCCGGCGCACCTTTTGCCGCGGGGCGCGCCGTTGCGGCGCCGCGGGGTGCGGCGACTCGGCCTGGATGCGCCTCGGCGCTCCGGGCGCCGCTTTGGCGGCCGGCGCCGGCTGCCGCGACGGATCATCCCGGCCAGCAATCGCCGGGCCGCACCCCCCAGCGCGAGGACGATTCCGAGGATCACCAACGGCAATTCCGATGGGAGGTGTCTGATTTCAATGGCGGCAGTCCATCGGTGTCGCAGTCGGGTTTTTGAACAGAGCCGGGTCGGCGAACAATTGTTGATCGGCCACGGTGACGCCGTCGGGAACATCGCCTTCCCGCGTTATGACCATCGGCGTCTTGTACACCGACCCCTGGTCGCCGCAGTTGACGGCGACAACGGTGTCGGTCAGTACGCCCCGAAGCGTTCCGTCGGGCTGGGGCTCCCACGACCGATTCAGCGTGTCGGTGTCGCCGGCCGTTCCGTCGGCGCCGGGAGGACACGGCGCCGGCGACTCGAGCGGCGAGGGTCTCGGTGGCGGCCGAACGTCCCGATGGTGCCGGACAGTCGGCGAACGACATCGAAAAATCTGCTCGGCGAAACCCGGCGAAACCCCCATTGGCCCGAGCGTGATTTGGCGCTTCATTGCCGGCACCTCCGCGAAGCCGCCACGATGCGCGGAGGTCGGTACGGTATATTCACCCCCATGCGAGTCCAGAAAGCGGCTCTTTTGACGTGTCGACCGCACGGGAGCGATCTGGTCAAGTGAGAAGCGGGAAAATCGCAGCGCAAACGCCGGAAATCCCCTCGCGGAAGTCGCCGTAGGCGACATTGTCGCCGACCAGGCCGCGAGGATTGTTGGTTGTGTACGTGTTGATCTGAACATTATCGGGGGCTGTGAATGGCCAGGAGGCTTCTGCTCCGGCGTTGGCACCGCAACATGGAGGTGCGTGACGACACCGAGTACGTAAGCAGCATCGCAACGTTGTCCGAGGGATCGGTGCGACGGAACTTCAACCCCTATACCGACATCGACTGGGATGCCCCGGAGTTCGCGGTCATCGACAACGATCCCCGGTGGATCCTCCCGGCTACCGATCCGCTGGGGCGCCACCCCTGGTACCAGGGGCAGCCCGAGGAACGCAAGATCAAGATCGGTATGTGGCGCCAGGCCAACGTCGCCAAGGTGGGCACCCACTTCGAATCCGTCCTGATCCGAGGCCTGCTGAACTACGCGTTCTGGCTGCCCAACGGCTCCCCGGAATACCGCTACTGCCTGCACGAATCCATCGAAGAAGGCAACCACACCCTGATGCTGCAGGAGATGGTCAACCGCGTCGCCGACGGCGTTCCGGGCATGCCACGCATCCTGCGCTGGATCTCGCCGCTGGTCCCCCTAGCTGCCGGTCCGCTGCCGGTGGCCTTCTTCATCGGGGTGCTCGCCGGCGAGGAACCACTCGACCACACCCAGAAGGATGTGCTGCGCGAGGGCAAGGCACTGCATCCGATCATGGAGCGGGTGATGGCCATCCACGTGGCCGAGGAAGCGCGGCACATCTCCTTCGCGCACGAATTCTTGCGTAAGCGGTTACCGCAGCTGCCCAAATGGCAGCGCTTCTGGCTCTCCTTGTATTTCCCGTTGATCATGCGCCTGTTGTGCCACGCAATTGTTGTTCCGCCGGAGGCGTTTTGGCGCGAGTTCGATATTCCGCCCGAAGTAAAACGGGACCTGTTCTTCGGGTCACCTGAATCGCAGAAATTATTGCGCGACCTGTTCGCCGATATGCGGGCGCTGGCCTACGACACCGGGATGATGAATCCGCTTTCCCACATGCTGTGGCGGGCGTGCGGGATCGACGGCGAGCCCTCGCGCTACCGCGGCGAGCCGCAACGCGGGCGATTGAGCACCCTGCCCGACGACGATGCGGCGCCGGTGTCCGGCGACGACCCGCACGCAACACCTTCCGTGCATCGCGGCGCGCTGGCCTGACGCGCAGTTCCTCGTCGACCGCGCTCCCCCGCGGTGTCAGGCGGCGTCGTGAAAAATCAAGCCGAGCGTGTAGCGCTGCCCCGACCGGACCACCGACACTCCGTGACGTACTTGGACGGCCGACCATCCCCGCGTCGAGCGGACCGGCCGCTCCCGGGTGGTGAAGACATAGCCGTGCCCCTGCGGCAGCGTGCTGGCCGTACCACGCGACTGCGCCCGCGGCCGCTGCTCGACCAGCAGGAACTCGCCGCCGGTATGGGTCACGGCCGGTGCACTGAGGTTGATGACGACCTGCAGCGGAAAGACCAGGTCCCCGTAGAGGTCTCGGTGCAGGGCATTCCAGTCGCCGGGACCGTACTTGAGCAGGAGAGCCGTGGATTTGGTCTGGCCGGCCCGATGGCACAGGTCCAGCCATTCGTCGAGAGTGTCGGGCCAGGGAGCCTCCCGGCCCAGCTTGGCCCACCAGTCGCGGGCGATCGCCAACAACCGGGGGTAGAGCGCGTGTTTCAGTTCGTCGATGGGATGCGGACAGGGCCGGTCGAAGTAGCGGTACTCCCCCCGTCCGTAGCGGTGGCGCGCCATGTCGACGGTGGCGCGAAACAAGCGGTCGTCGGCGTAGAGAGCGATGAGCGCTGCACACTCGGTGGGAGTGAGCAGTTCGGACGTCAGCGCGCCGCCGAATTCGTTCATGTCGGCGGTGACGGCCTGCCAGTCCGCGCCGTCTACGCGCCGGCGCCACGTCGTTGCCATCAGGACGGTCTCCCGGGGTATGACACTTCATCGAGCCTGTAAATGCGCAGACGAAGTACGAGTGCGGAACTGCAAAATCTACAGGCTCGTCGCAGTAATGCGCGCCCGCTCACTCACCCGGCGACGACCAGTGCACCACCTTCACGGCCGTCCGGCCGCACGCACGTCCGCAGCATCGCATGCCGACGGCTCGGCGATGGGCACCTGCGTCACCACCTCGCCGGTACGGGGATCAAGAACGCTGATGACGTTTGTCGGAGTCGAAGAAACGCCGCGGCATACCCTCGCCGCACCCCACCCAATCAGCCGGTTCGAAGCCCTTGGAACGGCTTGGCTCACTTTTCGCATCCTGTATGGTCATGCTGGCCTGTCGGCGCGCGGGAATCGAGAGCACCCATGGTGAGCGGACCCCCTGACAAGGCCTTCACGACACGGCACGTCGTGGACCCCGGCCTGCGCACCGCCGCGCGGTTCCTGCCCCGCGGATACGCGCTGCACCGCGGGTACAAGATGCAGCGAAGGCTTATGGCGGCCCTGGGTAACGCCGGCCGGTTGCGCGACACGCCGGTCGCCGCCGTCAACGAGCACGTCACCGTTCGCCTGCACCGCCCGGCCGGGCCACCCGACCGGGCACCCGCGCTGCTGTGGATCCACGGGGGCGGCACCATCATGGGGGTCGCCGCCCAGGACGACAAGTATCTCCGCAAGCTGTGCCGGCGCACCGGGATCGCGGCGGCGGCCGTCGAACACCGACTGGCGCCCGAGCATCCCTACCCCACGCCAGTCGAGGACTGCTATGCGGCCCTCCTTTGGCTGGCGCGCCAGCCGTGGGTGGACCCGGATCGGGTCGCCGTCGGGGGCGCCAGTGCCGGTGGGCATTTCGCGGCGGCCGTGGCCCAGCGCGCCCATGATCGGGGCGACGTCGAGCTCGCCTTCCAGATGCTGGTGTATCCGATGCTCGACGATCGCACCGGCGCCGGAGGCGATGGGCCCAGACGCATCATGTGGACCGAGAGCGACAACCAGCTGGCGTGGCGCTGGTACCTCGACGGCGCCGATCCGCTCGAGGCGGTGCCGGGGCGGCGCAAAGACCTGTCCGGTCTCGCCCCGGCCTGGATCGGGGTCGGCACGTTGGACCTCTTCTACGCCGAGTGCGTGGAGTATGCCCGGCGGCTTCGCAACGCCGGTGTCCCCGTGCACCAGGAGCTCGCGCCGGGCGCCTTTCATGCGTTCGACCAGATCGCCGACAAGGCACCCATTTCGGTGAACTTCCTCGACAGCCAGTGCGCCCATCTGGGCGCTGCGCTGGCGGCCCCGCATCGCTGAGGCCGGCCGGATCGGCATGCGATCCATCACGTTGTGACTGCAGAGTTTGCAGATTGTGCAACTATTGAGTGCTATGGCCAATCAGATCGGACTCCGCGAGCGCCGGCGCCGCCAGACGAGCATGGACATCCGGGACGCCGTCGTGCGCCTGGCCAGCGAACGCAGCTTCGACCGGGTCACGATCGACGAGATCTGCGTCGAGGCCGGCATCTCCTCTCGCACCTTCTTCAACTACTTTCCCAACAAAGAATCCGCGATCGCCTACGGCCCCTCCGACATCCCCCCGGAACTCGTCGCCGAGTTCGTCGCGTCCGGACCGGCTCCCTACTCGGTGGTGCTGGCGGAACTGATCACGCTGGCGGCCCACCACCTTCGCGACGCGCCGCCCAAGCGCGAGCAGGCGGTGTGCATGTTGCAGCTCGCCAAAACCACCCCCGCGGTGCTGGCCGCCTTCCTCGCCGACTTGGAGCGCTTCCAAACCCACCTGACCGACATCGTCGCGCGCCGCCAGGGTATGCGGCCCGACGACGAGGTCCCCGCGATGATTTCCGCCCTGGCATTGACGGCCGTGCGCTCGGGTATCGAGCGCTGGTCTGGTGGCAAGCCCGAGGACGCCGACGACACGCCGATGCCCTACGTGGAGCGCGCCGCCGCGCTGGTCCACAGCATCTTCACGAAGTGACGCAAAACACCGCCAACGAACTTGCATAGACTGCAAAATATGCACAACATGTACTATGCTCTGATCGCGGTCACGCTAAGCGGTTCGGGGGCGCAGACTCATCGCAACGTCTGACGATCGCCTACGGATTCCGTTGTAGCGCAAGCGATCAGCGCCGCTCCCGTTCCCGCCCACGGGGCAACCCCGACGACGTCCACACCGCTGTTGCGCGACGAGGAAGGAAAGCACCCGGGTGCAGATATCGAAGGTTGTGCGCAACGCGTGGCTACCGCTGTTGATCACGGCGGTGGTCGTGGTCGGTGGCTTCACCGTGGCGCGGGTCAAGTCGTTCTTCGGGGAGAACAACACGGGCGTCATGATCAGCCCCCGGCGCGATGAATCCACACCGTTCAAGCCCAAAGTCGTCAAATACGAGGTCTTCGGCTCGGCCAGTCACGCCAACGTGAACTATCTCGACCTCAGCGCCGACCCGCAGCGCGTCGACAATGCGCCGCTGCCGTGGACGCTGGTCCTGTCCACGACCGCCCCGTCGGTCTTCCCGAACATCTCGGCACAAAGCAGCGGTGACCAACTCGGTTGCCGCATCACCATCGATGACGAAGTCAAGGACGAGAACATGACCACCGGTGTGCACGCCCTGACCTTCTGCTTGGTGAAGTCGGCATGAGCAGACACCTGGACGACACCGCTCCGATCGCCGCCGTCAAAGAGCGGCCTGCGATACCGCGCCTCATCCGGAAGTTCGCCGTGCCCGTCATCCTCGGCTGGATCGCGGTCATCGCGGTACTCAACATCGTCGTACCCCAGCTGGACGAGGTCGGCAAGATGCGCTCCGTGTCGATGGCCCCCGACGATGCGCAATCGGTCATAGCGACGAAACGCATGGGCGCGGTGTTCCACGAGTACAAGTCCAACAGCTCGGCGATGATCGTGCTGGAGGGCCAGCAGCCGCTCGGTGACGCGGCCCACGCCTATTACGACGAGATCGTCAAGAAGCTCGACGCCGACACCAAACACGTTGAGCACGTGCAGGACTTCTGGAGCGATCCGCTCACCGGTGCGGGCGCCCAGAGCAACGACGGCAAGGCCGCCTACGTGCAGGTCTATCTGGCCGGCAACCAGGGTGAAGCCCTCGCCAACGAATCGGTGGAAGCCGTCCAGCGCATCGTCAAAAGTGTGCCCGCCCCCCAAGGGGTGAAGGCCTACGTCACCGGGCCCGGAGCGCTGTCGGCGGACCAGCACGAGGCCGGCGACCGCAGCCTGCAACTCATCACGGCGGCGACCTTCACGGTGATCATCGCGATGCTGCTGCTGGTCTACCGGTCGGTCGTCACGGTGTTGCTCACATTGCTGATGGTGGTGTTCGAGCTTTCCGCCGCCCGGGGCATGGTCGCCTTTCTGGGCTACTACAACATCATCGGGCTCTCCACGTTCGCCACGAACTTGTTGGTCACGTTGGCGATCGCGGCCGCCACCGACTATGCGATCTTCTTGATCGGCCGATATCAGGAGGCCCGGTCGGTCGGCGAATCCCGGGAAGACGCCTACTACACCATGTACCACGGCACCGCCCACGTCGTGCTCGGGTCGGGCCTGACCATCGCCGGCGCCACGTTCTGCCTGCACTTCACCAACCTGCCCTACTTTCAGACGCTGGGAATCCCGTTGGCAATCGGCATGGTGGTGGTCGTCGCCGCGGCGCTGACGCTCGGCCCTGCCGTCATCTCGGTGGCATCGCGTTTCCGCAAGACACTGGAACCCAAACGGTCACAACGGATCCGCGGGTGGCGCAAGGTCGGCGCTCTCGTCGTCCGGTGGCCCGGACCCATCCTGGTGATGACGATCATGGTCGCACTGGTCGGCCTGCTCACCCTGCCCGGCTACCGCACCAACTACAACGACCGCAACTACCTGCCGGCGGACCTGCCCGCCAACGAGGGTTACGCCGCCGCGGACCGGCACTTCTCAAAAGCGCGGATGAATCCCGAAATGCTGATGATCGAAAGCGACCACGATCTGCGCAATTCCGCGGACTTCCTGGTCATCGACAAGATCGCCAAGGCGGTCTTCCGGCTCCCCGGAATCGGTCGCGTGCAGGCCATCACCCGGCCGGAGGGCACGCCGATCGAGCACACCTCGATCCCGTTCCAGATCAGCATGCAGGGTGTCACCCAGCAGATGAACCAGAAGTACCAGGAAGACCAGATGGCCGACATGCTC
This sequence comes from Mycobacterium sp. TH-M103, assembly GCF_057473785.1. Classification (NCBI taxonomy): domain Bacteria; kingdom Bacillati; phylum Actinomycetota; class Actinomycetes; order Mycobacteriales; family Mycobacteriaceae; genus Mycobacterium; species Mycobacterium sp. TH-M103. The sequence continues at coordinate 42 of NZ_JBYCLG010000308.1, read as the reverse complement.
CACCAGGCCGACATGATGCAGACGACCATCAACGACATGACC
>NZ_JBYCLG010000307.1:0-4512 GCF_057473785.1 Mycobacterium sp. TH-M103 | reverse complement strand
GCCGCCCCGGGCGCTGGAACCCACCTCGATCCCCGCCGGCGGCGTCGACGACGCCCTCGTGATCCTGGTCGACGACGTGCTGTTCTCGGGACGCACCGTGGCCGCCGCCCTGGACGCGCTGCGCGACGTCGGCCGGCCCCGCGCGGTGCAACTGGCGGTGCTGGTGGACCGTGGCCACCGCGAACTCCCGTTGCGGGCCGACTATGTGGGCAAGAACGTACCGAGCTCACGCAGCGAGAGCGTCCACGTGCTGCTCGGCGAGCACGACGGCCGCGACGGCGTGGTGATCTCGAGGGACGACATCAGATGACCAGACACCTGTTGGCCGCCGGCGACCTGAGCCGCGACGAGGCCACCGCGATCCTCGACGACGCCGACCGGTTCGCGCAGGCCCTGGTGGGCCGCGAGATCAAGAAGCTTCCGACGCTGCGCGGCCGCACCGTGATCACGATGTTCTACGAGAACTCGACCCGCACCCGGGTGTCGTTCGAGGTGGCCGGCAAGTGGATGAGCGCGGACGTGATCAACGTCAGCGCGACCGGATCCTCGGTGGGCAAGGGGGAGTCGCTGCGCGACACCGCGTTCACGCTTCGGGCGGCCGGCGCCGACGCGCTGATCGTCCGGCACCCGGCCTCGGGCGCCGCGCATCTGCTGGCCGAGTGGAGTTCGTCCGCGGGCCTCGACGGGGGCGGCCCGTCGGTGATCAACGCCGGCGACGGCACCCACGAACACCCGACCCAGGCGCTGCTGGACGCGTTGACCCTGCGCCAGCGGCTCGGCGGCATCGAGGGGCGGCGCATCGTGATCGTCGGGGACATCCTGCACAGCCGCGTCGCCCGCTCCAACGTCATGCTGCTGGCCACCCTGGGCGCCGAGGTGGTGCTGGTGGCGCCGCCGACGCTGCTGCCGGCCGGGGTCGACGGCTGGCCGGCCACCGTCTCCTACGACTTCGACGCCGAGCTGCCCGCCGCCGACGCGGTGCTGATGCTGCGGGTGCAGGCCGAGCGGATGACCGGCGGCTTCTTCCCCTCGGTGCGCGAATACTCGGTCCGCTACGGCCTTTCCGACCGCCGCCAGGCCATGCTTCCCGGCCACGCGGTGGTCCTGCACCCGGGACCGATGGTGCGCGGCATGGAGATCGCCTCTTCGGTGGCCGACTCAACGCAATCGGCTGTGCTGCAACAGGTTTCCAACGGGGTACACGTGCGGATGGCCGTCTTGTTCCATGTGCTGGTCGGCACCGAACCGGCCGGGGAAGAGGGTGCGGCGTGACTGTGCTGCTTCGCGGGGTCCGGCTCTACGGCGAGGGCGACCGGGTCGACGTGCTGGTCGAGGACGGCCAGATCGCCCGGATCGGTGCCGGGCTCGCGATCCCCGACACCGCGGACGTCATCGACGCCACCGGCCACGTGCTGCTGCCCGGATTCGTCGACCTGCACACCCACCTGCGCGAGCCCGGCCGCGAATACGCCGAGGACATCGAAACAGGTTCGGCCGCAGCGGCTTTGGGTGGATTCACCGCGGTGTTCGCGATGGCCAACACCGACCCGGTCGCCGACAGCCCGGTGGTCACCGATCACGTCTGGCACCGCGGCCAGCAGGTCGGCCTGGTCGACGTGCACCCCGTCGGGGCCGTCACCGTCGGACTGGCCGGGGTGCAGCTCACCGAGATGGGCATGATGGCCGCCGGCGCCGCGCAGGTGCGGATGTTCTCCGACGACGGTGTGTGCGTGCACGACCCGCTGGTGATGCGCCGCGCCCTGGAATACGCCGCCGGGCTGGGGGTGCTCATCGCCCAGCACGCCGAGGAGCCGCGACTGACCGCGGGCGCCGTCGCCCATGAGGGGCCTACCGCCGGGCGGCTGGGGCTGGCCGGATGGCCCAGAGCCGCCGAGGAATCGATCGTCGCGCGCGACGCGCTGCTGGCCCGCGACGCCGGCGCCCGGGTGCACATCTGCCACGCCTCCACCGCGGGCACCGTGGAGATCCTGAAATGGGCCAAGGGCCAAGGTATCTCGATCACCGCCGAGGTCACCCCCCACCATCTGCTGCTCGACGACACCAGACTGACCAGCTACGACGGGGTCAACCGGGTCAATCCGCCGCTGCGGGAAGCCTCCGATGCGCTCGCTTTGCGTCAAGCGCTCGCCGACGGGGTAATCGAATGTGTGGCCACCGATCACGCACCCCACGCCGAGCACGAGAAATGCGTCGAGTTCTCCGCGGCGCGCCCCGGCATGCTGGGGCTGCAGACGGCGCTCTCGGTGGTGGTGCAGACCATGGTCGCGCCCGGGCTGCTGACCTGGCGCGACGTCGCCAGGGTGATGAGCGAGAACCCGGCCCGCATCGCGCGCCTGCCCGACCACGGCCGCCCGCTGGAGGTGGGGGAGCCGGCGAATTTGACCGTGGTCGACCCCGACGCCACCTGGACGGTCGCCGGGTCGCATCTGGCCAGCCGGTCGGCCAACACGCCGTACGAGTCGATGACTTTGCCCGCCACCGTGACCGCGACCCTGCTGCGCGGCAAGTTCACCGCCCGAGACGGGAAGAGCCCGGCATGAACCGCGCCGGCGACGATCGACAGCGCAGCGGTGGGCAGGAGTGGCGCCCATGAACTCCGGCACGCTGGTGGGGTCGCTCATTTTCGCGGCCGTGCTGGTGGTGGTGATCGCGGTGCTGATCCAGCTGATGATGCGCGGCTGGCGGCGTCGCGCCGAGCGGCAGGCCGAGCTGATCGGAAATCTGCCCCAGATGCCCGCCGAGGTGGGCGCTGCGACCAGCACCATCCGCGGCGCCTATCTCGGGTGCACGCTGTCGCCCGCCTGGAACGACCGCGTCACGGCCGGCGACCTGGGCTACCGCAGCAAGGCCGTGCTGACCCGCTATCCGGAGGGGATCCTGCTGGAACGCAGCCACGCCAATCCGATTTGGATTCCCCAGGAGTCGATCGCCGCCGTCCGCACCGAGCGGCGCATGGCCGGAAAGGTCGGCGCCCGCAACGGGATACTGGCGATCCGGTGGCGGCTGCCGTCGGGCGCCGAGATCGACACCGGGTTCCGCGCCGGAAACCGTGACGAATACTACGACGTGCTGCGGGCGGGGTCGCCCGGCCCGCAGCAGCGCAAGGAGGGAGCAGCGTGACCAAGGCCCTGCTGGTGCTCGAGGACGGCCGCGTCTTCACCGGCACGCCGTACGGCGAGGTCGGCCAAACGCTGGGGGAGGCCGTGTTCTCCACCGGCATGTCCGGCTATCAGGAGACGCTGACCGATCCGAGCTATCACCGCCAGATCGTGGTGGCCACCGCGCCGCAGATCGGCAACACCGGCTGGAACGCCGAGGACGCCGAGAGCCGCGGCGACAGGATCTGGGTGGCCGGGTACGCGGTGCGCGACCCGTCACCGCGGGCGTCCAACTGGCGCGCCACCGGCACCCTGGAGGACGAGCTGGTCCGCCAGCACATCGTCGGGATCGCCGGCATCGACACCCGCGCGGTGGTGCGGCGTCTGCGCAGCCGCGGATCGATGAAGGCCGGCGTGTTCTCCGGCGACGCCCTGGCCGAACCGGCCGAACTGCTCGAGCGGGTCGTCGGCCAGCGTTCGATGCTGGGCGCCGACCTGGCGGACGAGGTCAGCACGCCGCAGCCCTACGTCGTCGAGGCGGAGGGCGCCCGCCGGTTCACGGTGGCCGCGCTGGACCTCGGGATCAAGACCAACACCCCGCGCAACTTCGCCCGCCGCGGCATCCGCAGCCACGTCCTGCCGTCGTCGGCCACCTTCGAGCAGATCAGCGAGCTGCAGCCCGACGGCGTCTTCCTGTCCAACGGGCCCGGTGACCCGGCCACCGCCGACCATGTCGTCGGGCTCACCCGCGAGGTGCTGGGCGCCGGAATCCCTCTGTTCGGCATCTGTTTCGGCAACCAGATCCTCGGGCGGGCGCTGGGACTGTCCACCTACAAGATGGTGTTCGGGCACCGGGGTATCAACATCCCGGTCATCGACCACGCCACCGGCCGGGTCGCGATCACCGCCCAGAACCACGGGTTCGCGCTGGAAGGGGAGGCGGGCCAGACCTTCGACACGCCGTTCGGCCCCGCGGTGGTCAGCCACACCTGCGCCAACGACGGCGTGGTGGAGGGCGTCAAACTCGCCGACGGGCGGGCGTTCTCGGTGCAGTACCACCCCGAGGCCGCCGCCGGTCCGCACGACGCGGAATACCTGTTCGACCAATTCGTCGACCTGATGGCGGGGCAGCAATGACCGCGAGCGTGCGCAGTTGCACGCCGCTGACGGCGTGCCGGCGTGCACACCCGCACGCTCGCGCCGAGATGGGAAGGAAGCGCTAGTGCCGCGTCGCACCGACCTCAACCACGTGCTGGTGATCGGCTCGGGGCCGATCGTGATCGGACAGGCCTGCGAGTTCGACTACTCCGGCACGCAGGCCTGCCGGGTGCTGCGGGCCGAGGGCCTGCAGGTGAGCCTGGTCAACTCCAACCCGGCCACCATCATGACCGAC
>NZ_JBYCLG010000306.1:0-3275 GCF_057473785.1 Mycobacterium sp. TH-M103 | reverse complement strand
CATGGTCGGCCGCGACTACGAGGCCGGCGGGATCGCCAAGCACGGCGCCAAGATGGTCACCGCCGTGGCCTGCGCCCGGGTGCCCAAGCTGACCGTGGTGATCGGCGGATCCTACGGTGCGGGCAACTATTCGATGTGCGGCCGGGCGTACTCGCCGCGCTTTTTGTGGATGTGGCCCAACGCGCGCATCTCGGTGATGGGCGGGGAACAGGCCGCCTCGGTGCTGGCGACCGTGCGCGGCGAGCAACTCAGCGCCTCGGGCAAGCCGTGGTCGGCCGACGAGGAGGAGGCGTTCAAGGCGCCCATCCGCGAGCAGTACGAGGACCAGGGCAACCCGTATTACTCCACGGCCCGGCTGTGGGACGACGGCATCATCGACCCGGCAGACACCAGACTGGTTGTGGGGCTATCCCTTTCAGTGTGTGCTCACGCACCGCTGGAACCCGTCTCCTACGGCGTCTTCCGGATGTGATGAGGATGTTCGACACCGTATTGGTAGCCAACCGCGGCGAGATCGCCGTGCGGGTGATCCGGACGCTGCGCCGGCTGGGCATCCGTTCGGTCGCCGTCTACAGCGACCCCGACGCCGGGGCGCGGCACGTGCTCGAGGCCGACGAGGCGGTCCGGCTGGGGCCCGCCGCGGCGCGCGAGAGCTACCTCGACATCGCTCACGTGCTCGACGCGGCGGCACGCACCGGCGCCCAGGCCATCCACCCCGGCTACGGGTTTCTCTCCGAGAACGCCGATTTCGCCGCCGCCTGCGAACGCGCCGGGGTGGTGTTCCTGGGGCCGCCGGCCCGGGCGATCGAGGTGATGGGCGACAAGATCACCGCCAAGAACACCGTCGCCGCCTTCGACGTGCCGGTGGTCCCCGGTGTGGCCAGGCCCGGCCTGAGCGACGACGAGTTGGTCGCGGCCGCCGCAGAGATCGGTTACCCGGTGCTGGTCAAGCCGTCCGCGGGCGGCGGCGGCAAGGGCATGCGGCTGGTCGACGACGCGGCCCGGCTGCGCGACGCGCTGGTGAGCGCACGCCGGGAGGCCGCCTCCTCGTTCGGCGACGACACGCTGTTCCTGGAGCGGTTCGTGCTGCGGCCCCGCCACATCGAGGTCCAGGTGCTCGCCGACACCCACGGCAACGTCGTCCACCTCGGCGAGCGGGAGTGCAGCCTGCAGCGGCGCCACCAGAAGGTCATCGAGGAGGCTCCCTCCCCGCTGCTCGACCCGGCGACCCGGGCCCGCATCGGGGCGGCGGCCTGCAACACCGCCCGCAGCGTCGACTACGTCGGCGCGGGCACCGTCGAGTTCATCGTCTCGGCCGAACGCCCGGACGAGTTCTTCTTCATGGAGATGAACACCCGTCTGCAGGTGGAACATCCGGTCACCGAGGCGGTGACCGGCCTGGACCTCGTGGAGTGGCAGCTGCGGGTGGCCGCCGGTGAGAAGCTGGCGTTCGCCCAGGACGACATCGAGCTGCGCGGCCACGCGATCGAGGCCCGCGTCTACGCCGAGGACCCGGCGCGCGGGTTCCTGCCCACGGGTGGCCGGGTGCTGCAGGTGTTCGAGCCGTCGGGCGCCGGTGTGCGGGTGGACTCCTCGCTGCTGGCCGGCACCGTGGTCGGCAGCGACTACGACCCGATGCTGAGCAAGGTGATCGCCCACGGCGCGGACCGCAACGCGGCGCTGGCGGCCCTCGACCGGGCGCTGGCCCGGACCGCCGTGCTGGGTGTGCAGACCAACGTCGAATTCCTGCGGTTCCTGCTGGCCGACGAGCGGGTGCGTGCCGGCGACCTGGACACCGCGCTGCTCGACGAGCGGGTGGCCCAGTTCGCGCCGCTGCCCGCGCCCGACGACGTGCTCGCCACCGGGGGCCTCTACCGCCAGCGTGACTTGGCCGAACGGGCATCGGGTGACCCGTGGGCGGCGCCGACCGGCTGGCGCGTGGGCGGGAACCCGGCGCCGGTGCGCACCGAGATGCACACCGCGCTGCGCACCGAGACGGTGTCGGTGTGGGGGCCGCCGGACGCCGCCTCGGTGCGGGTGGGGGAGGGCGAGACCTGCTCTGCGAGTATCGAACTCGACGGTGCGCGGATATCCGTGACGCTGGATGGGGTGCGCCGGGAGTACCTGTGGGCCGAGTCCGGCCGGCACCTGTGGATCGCCGACGAGCGCGGCACCTGGCAGCTGCGCGAGGCCGAGGAGCACAGGATTCACCGCGCGGCCACCGCGCGGCAGGCCGAGGTCCTCAGCCCGATGCCGGGCAGCGTGATCGCCGTCCAGGTCGACTCCGGCGCCGAGGTTACCGAGGGCGATGTGGTGGTGGTCGTCGAGGCGATGAAGATGGAACATTCGCTGCCCGCACCGGTTTCGGGGCGGGTCGAGGTGCTGGTGTCCGTCGGTGACCAGGTCAAAGTCGATCAGGTGCTGGCGCGGATCAAGGATCAGGAATCATGACGCTATCCAAGGAGTACGAAGACCTACGGGCGACGGTTGCCGATTTCGCGCGGACCGTGGTGGCGCCCGTATCGGCCAAACACGATGAGGAGCACAGCTTCCCGTACCAGGTCGTCGCCAAGATGGGCGAGATGGGCCTGTTCGGCCTGCCGTTCCCCGAGGAGTACGGCGGCATGGGCGGCGACTACTTCGCGCTGTCGCTGGCTCTCGAGGAACTCGGCAAGGTCGACCAGTCGGTGGCGATCACACTTGAGGCGGGGGTCAGCCTCGGCGCGATGCCGATCTACCGTTTCGGGTCCGAGGAGCAGAAGCAACGGTGGCTGCCGGACCTGACGGCTGGGCGCGCGCTGGCGGGCTTCGGCCTGACCGAGCCGGGAGCCGGCTCGGACGCGGGCGCCACCCGCACCACCGCCCGGCTCGAGGGCGGCGAGTGGATCATCAACGGCAACAAGCAGTTCATCACCAACTCGGGCACCGACATCACCTCGCTGGTCACCGTCACCGCGGTCACCGGGGCCCTCGACGGCGGCAAGAAGGAGATCTCGACGATCGTCGTGCCCGGCGGCACACCGGGATTCACCGTCGAGCCGGTCTACAACAAAGTCGGCTGGAACGCGTCGGACACCCACCCGCTGACCTTCGTCGACGCCCGGGTTCCGGAGGAGAACCTGCTGGGTGCCCGCGGGACCGGCTACGCGAACTTCCTGTCCATCCTCGACGAGGGGCGCATCGCGATCGCCGCCCTGGCCACCGGCGCGGCGCAGGGCTGCGTCGACGAGAGCGTCAAGTACGCCAAGGAGCGCCAGTCGTTCGGCCAGCCGATC
>NZ_JBYCLG010000305.1:0-9932 GCF_057473785.1 Mycobacterium sp. TH-M103 | reverse complement strand
GGGCGCAACCTACGCCCATCGCGACCTGCTCAGCCGGATCCGCCAGCCGCGGTCCGGTCAGCATCCGCCGGGCGGTCGAACGGCCCATCCCCCGTGGTAGCCACCACCCGATCCAAGATCGCGGTCTTATCCGCCTTCGACGCCTTGCGGTACTGACCACGCAGTTTGTTGGTTACCTGCCGTCTCGCGGCCATATCGATCTTGCCCTCCACACCGGGCAAGCCTCTCTGGTTACGCGCTCAAAATAGGTGAGGCACCGCCGTCGGCCACGCGCTCAAAGTAGGTGAGGCACGCCGAGGGCACCCGCGATGCCGTCAATTGCGAGTACCATCATTCCCGGCAGGCGCTCGCCTCAGCGAATTGTTTGCGAGGAATAGAGTCTTGATGAGTAACGCCGCGGAGCGGGAGAAGCAGCTGGCGTTGGTATCGCGCCTGAAGGCGACCTATCCGGAGATTCCGGAATGGCCCACCCCGGACATGATCACCTCTGATCGTTACTGGGCGTACCTGAAGCCCAACCAGGATCAGGGCGGTCAGCTGAATGTGGCCGAGCCCTTCCTGGACAAGGAGGAAGAACAGTGGGAGCTGATGACCTACGTGCTCTGCGAGGTTCTCGGGTGGGGGGGCGTCTGGGTTTCGGAGGAACGGCGTCGAACCGCCGACGTCGATGTGGGTCTGCCGATCTATCTGGGCCTGCCCTATTACGCGCGCTGGCTGTGGTCGGTGGGCAAGATCCTGCTCGAGAAGGAGTACGTCACCTGGGGTGAGCTGACCGATCGTCTGGCCGAGGTGCAAGCCCGCTACGCCGGCGGTCTCAACGGGCGACTGCCGAAGGCCCAGCCCAAGTTCCAAGGCAACGGCCCGAAGGTCAAGCGCAACCGCAACCACATCGAAGCACTCGGCAAGGGCGACCCGGGGATGTATGCCGGCAAGGCCGGCAAGGCCGGGTTCAAGGTCGGTGACCGGGTGAGGGTGCGCGAGCTGCCGGCGATGTTCTACACCCGTACCCCGGAATATCTGCGCGGCGCCGAAGGGGTGATCGCCGAGGTCGCCTATGAGAGCCCGGCCCCGGAGGATGAGACCTGGGGTCGCGAAGACGTCAAGCCGGAGTGGTTCTACATCGTGCGGTTCAAGCAGGCCGACCTGTGGGATTCCTACTTCGGCCACGCGAACGACACTTTGCAGACCGAAATCCCGGAGCGCTGGCTGCACGCCGCCGGCTGACGCGGCGTCGTTTGCTGCTCGTGATTCCCGTTGTACCCGAAAGGAATACACCGAACTATGTCTGATCACGACCACGCGCGCACCGTCAAGCCGATGGTCGACGAGATTACCGACTTCGAGGTTCTCGAGATCGCCCTACGCGAACTGTGCATCGAGAAGGGCCTGTTCACCGCAGAGCAGCATCGCATCATGACCGAGTACGCCGAGCAGATTGGCCCCACCCCCGCGGCCCGACTGGTGGCCAAGGCCTGGTTGGACCCGGAGTTCAAGAAGCTGGCGCTGACCGACGCGATCACCGCCAGCAAGGAGATCGGCGTCGACTGGCTGGAGCCCACCGGCTTCGGCACGCCCAGCGACTTCTGCGCTTTCAAGATTCTCGAGGACACTCCCCAGCTGCACCACGTGATCGTGTGCTGCCTGTGCTCGTGCTACCCGCGGCCCATTCTCGGCAACTCGCCGGAGTGGTACCGCACCCCGAACTACCGACGTCGCATCGTCCGATGGCCACGACCGGTGCTCGCCGAGTTCGGCCTCGAGTTGCCCGTCGACGTCGAAGTCCGGGTCGAGGACTCCAACCAGAAGCACCGCTTCATGGTCATGCCGATGCGGCCGAAGGGCACCGAGGGGTGGACCGAAGACCAGTTGACAGAGATCATCACCCGCGACTGCCTGATCGGCGTCGCCTTGCCCAAGCCCGCCGTCACCACCAACGTGATCACCGCGACCCGTCCGGCCATTCGTCCGGTGGTTGAGTGACCGACCTGGGAGGCGAAGCCCATGAGTAGCGCAGAGGAATTCGTCGTGCTCGACGAGATCGTGGAGCGCAACCAGTCGTGGCCGGTCATGGCCGCCAAGTACGGTGTCGCGAACCCCTTGCCTCCGTGGAAGACCAGCCTGGACGGCCTGTGCGACGCCCTCGACCGCTTCTGCCGCGACGACGAGCTCGACTTCAGCGTCACAAAGCGCCGGGACGAGGAAGACGAGCTGTCGGCGAGCAGGTATGCCAACCTGCCTTACCCGGAGAGCCAACTGGTGGCACTGGCGCATTCGCTGATCGCGCGCGGCGTCATCGACGAAGGGGAGCTCAGACAGCGACTGGCCGGCATTCGGGCCAGACTGGAGGCCTGACGCGAAGCATGCGACGTCGAAACACCCGGGGCTTAGCTCGTAATGTCTGAGATCGTGAGCGAGATGTACGAGGACGAGCTGACCGGCCTGTCGGAGTTCTCCCTGCTGTCCGAGAACGCCGAGCAGGCCGGGGTGACCGGCCCGCCGCCCGAGGTGCAGCGGGTCGAGTCCGGCGCCGGCAACGACCGGATCAGCGCGCTGCGCTGGGGCGCCACTCCCCCACGGATCGTGTTCCTGCACGGCGGCGGGCAGAACGCGCACACCTGGGACACCGTGATCGTCGGGCTCGGCGAACCGGCGCTGGCCGTCGACCTGCCCGGCCACGGCCATTCCGCGTGGCGCGACGACGGCGACTACTCGCCCCACAACAACGCGGCCACCCTGCTGCCGATGCTGCGCGAGCACGCGCCGTCGGCCGAGCTCGTGGTCGGCATGTCGCTGGGCGGGCTGACCGCGGTGCGGGTGGCGGCGCTGGCGCCCGACCTCGTCAACGAGCTCGTCCTCATCGACGTCACCCCGTCGGCGCTGCAACGTCATTCCGAGATGACCAAGGAGCAGCAGGGCACGGTGGCCCTGATGCACGGCGAGCGGGAGTTCCCCAGTTTCCAGGCGATGCTGGATCTGACCGTCGCCGCCGCGCCGCACCGCGAGCCCAAGGCGCTGCGCCGCGGCGTGTTCCACAACTCGCGCCGGCTGGACAACGGCAACTGGACGTGGCGCTGGGACACCATCCGCGAATCCCCCGACTCCGCCGGCATGTGGGAGGACGTCGACGCCCTGGCGGCGCCCGTGACGCTCATTCGCGGCGGGTCATCGGGCTTCGTCAGCGACGAGGATGCGGCCGAACTCGGCAGGCGCGCAAGGCATTTCCGCGGCGCGCACATCGTGGAGAACTCCGGGCACTCGGTGCAGAGCGACCAGCCGCGCGCGCTGATCGACCTGCTGCGCACGGTGCGGGGCGCCCGCTGAGCCTACGGTGGGGGGTATGACTCCCACCTTCCCCGTTCGCATCGGCGTGCAGTTGCAGCCCCAGCACGCCCCGCACTACGGCCAGATCCGTGACGCCGTACGCCGCTGCGAGGACATCGGTGTCGACGTCGCCTTCAACTGGGACCACTTCTTCCCCTTGTTCGGCGATCCCGACGGGGCGCACTTCGAATGCTGGACGATGCTGGGGGCCTGGGCCGAGCAGACCTCGCGCATCGGAATCGGTGCGCTGGTGACCTGCAACTCCTACCGCAACCCCGAACTGCTGGCCGACATGGCCCGCACCGTCGACCACATCAGCGGCGGCCGGCTCATCCTGGGCATCGGTTCCGGGTGGAAGCGCAAGGACTACGACGAGTACGGCTACGAGTTCGGCACGGTCGGCAGCCGTCTCGACGACCTGGCGGAAGCGCTGCCGCGGATCAAAGACCGGCTGGCCAAGCTGAATCCGCGGCCGACCCGCGACATCCCGATCCTGATCGGCGGCGGCGGCGAGCGCAAGACGTTGCGGCTCGTCGCCCAGCACGCCCAGATCTGGCACAGCTTCACCTCCGCCGACGATTTCGCGGCAAAGTCGGAAGTGCTTGCCCGGCACTGCGCCGACGTCGGGCGCGACCCGTCCGGGATCGAACGCTCGGCCGCGGTCGACAACGGCGGCGGCGGGCTCGTCGCCAACGCCGAAGCGCTGGTGGGGCGCGGTGTCACGCTGCTGACCGTCGGCTGCGACGGCCCGGACTACGACCTGGGCGCCGCCGCAGAGCTGTGCAAGTGGCGCGATAGCCGGGGATAACCGGCCGCCCTGCTGTTTGCCCCGGCTTCATCGGCCCAACATCTGGTAGCACGCGCCAAGTCATGAGAAACTTCACAGCGCCGGCTGGCCGACGGTCGCTGAAGAGTCGTTTTAAGAGACGCGAGAACAGATGCCGAAGAAATACGGGGTCAAGGACAAGGACCAGGTCGTCGCGCATATCCTGCATTTGCTGCTGACGGGTAAGCTGCGCAGCGGCGACCGCGTCGACCGCAACGAGATCGCCGTCGGCCTGGGGGTCAGTCGCGTTCCGATCCAGGAGGCGCTGGTACAGCTCGAACACGACGGCATCGTGTCGACCCGGTACCACCGCGGCGCGTTCGTGGAGCGGTTCGACGAGGCCACCGTGCTCGAGCATTACGAACTGGAGGGCCTGCTCAACGGCATCGCCTCGGCGCGCGCGGCCGCCAACCCCACGCCGCGGATCCTCGGTCAGCTCGACGCGCTGCTGCGCTCGCTGCGGGCCGCCAAGGATTCGCGGACGTTCTTCGCGGCGGCGGCGGAGTACCGGCGCACCGTCAACGACGAGTACGCGGGCCCGCGGTTGCACGCCATGATCCGCGCCTCGCAGGAACTGATCCCCCGCGCGTTCAAGGTGAGCTCCCAGAGCGGCCACGGCGACGTGCTGCCGTTCTACGAGGACGAGACGGCCGCGATACATCGGCGCGATCCCGAAGCCGCGCGCGCGGCGTGCGTGGGCCGCTCCTACGGGACGGCCCAGGAGATGCTGGCCGAGCTGTCCCGACGCAGGGTCTTCACCGCGCCCGACGACGTAGTCCCCGTCCCCGCCGAGACCGTGCCGGTGCTCGCCGGCTCGGACACGGTCCTCGGCGAGCCGTCGATCGCGCTCTGAGCGGTCCGCGGCGGGCCGCGCCACCGGCGGGTCGATACGGTGGCAGGGATGACTTCGTGGGTGTGCCGTCTCGTGGCGACGCTCCTGCTGGTGTGCGGCCTGTCCGGCGCGCTGGCGCCGCGGGCCGCCGCCGACCGCAACCAGTGCGCGCCGGCCGGCCTGGACAGCGCGACGGTGCTGCCGAAGGACCTGATCAACCGCGCCGCCACCGAGCGGGGCGACCGGTACACCACCGCCACCGTGGAACCGCTGAGCGCGGTGGACGTCGACGCACTGGGGCTCGGCATACCGGGTGTGCTGACCGTGGGCACGCTCTCGGATGCCCCGCCGAACGCGTGCATCAACCCCACCGGCGGCTTCAGCGGCTTCGACAATCAGTTGCTGATCGCCGTCGCCAAGAAGCTGGGCCTGCAAGTCCGCTTCGTCGGAACGGATTTCGCCGGTCTGCTCGCCCAGGTCGCGTCGCGCCGCTTCGACGTCGGCTCGGCGTCGATCAAGGCCACCGACGCGCGGCGGCGCACCGCCGCCTTCACCAACGGCTACGACTTCGGCTACTACTCGCTGGTGGTACCGCCCGGGTCGCCGATCACGTCGTTCGGTGACCTGACCGCCGGCCAGCGCATCGGGGTGGTCCAGGGCACCGTCGAGGAGGCCTATGTCGTGGACACCCTGCACCTGCAGCCGGTGAAATATCCCGACTTCGCCACCGTGTACACCAGCCTCAAGACGCGCCAGATCGACGCGTGGGTGGCTCCGGCGCTGCAGGCGTCGACCACGCTGCGCTCGGGTGACCCGGCGGTGACCGTGGCGAACACCTACAGCCCGGGCGGCTTCGTGGCGTACGCGGTCGCCAAGGACAACAAGCCGCTGCTGGACGCGCTGAACTCCGGGCTGGACGCGGTGATCGCGGACGGCACCTGGGCCAACCTGTATTCGCACTGGGTGCCGCGCACCCTGCCACCCGGCTGGAAGCCGGGCTCGAAAGCCGTTGCCGCACCCAGCCTGCCGGACTTCGCCGCGATCGCCGCCGAACATCACAGCCGGCCGGGGGACCCCACCGCCCCGAAATCGGGGCTGGCGCAGCTGCGCGACTCCTTCCTCGACTGGGACCTCTACCGGCAGGCCGTCCCCACGCTGTTCGCCACCGGTCTGCCCAACACGTTGATCCTGACCGGCAGCGCCGGCGTCATCGGGTTGCTGCTCGGCATGGGCCTGGCGATCGCGGGGATCTCGCACTCGCGCTGGGTTCGCTGGCCGGCACGGGTGTACACCGACGTGTTCCGCGGGCTTCCCGAGGTCGTGATCATCCTCGTCGTCGGGCTGGGTTTCGGGCCGTTGGTCGGCGGCCTGACCAAACACAACCCCTATCCGCTGGGCATCGCAGCCCTGGGGATGATGGCGGCGGCCTACATCGGCGAGATCCTGCGCGCGGGAATCCAGAGCGTGGACCCCGGCCAGCTGGAGGCCGCCCGCGCGCTGGGCTTCAGCTACCCCGCCGCGATGCGGTTGGTGGTGGTGCCGCAGGGCATCCGGCGGGTGTTGCCGGCGCTGGTCAACCAGTTCATCGCGCTGTTGAAGGCCTCGGCGCTGGTGTACTTCCTGGGCCTGGTCGCCGACCAGCGAGAGCTGTTCCAGGTGGGGCGCGACCTCAACGCGCAGACCGGCAACCTGTCACCGCTGGTGGTCGCCGGCCTGTTCTACCTGAGTCTGACTGTGCCCCTGACTCATCTGGTGAACCACATCGACACCCGGCTACGCCGCGGGCGCGCCCCGTCCGGACCGGCGGCCGACACCGAAGCCGTGTTCGACCAGGAGATGACGTGACGACCGGCACGGCGAGTCGCCCGTCGGTATCGTTGGCGGCCAAGGAAATCCACCAGACCCTCGGCGGGCTGGCGGTGCTGCGCGGCGTCGACATCGAGGTTCCCGCGGGCAGCACCACCGCCGTGGTCGGACCGTCCGGGTCGGGCAAGTCGACGCTGCTGCGCAGCCTGAACCGGTTACACGAACCCGACAGCGGCGATATCCTGCTGGACGGCCGGTCGGTGCTGCGCGACGACCCCGACGAACTCCGTCAGCGCATCGGCATGGTGTTCCAGCATTTCAACCTCTTTCCCCACCTCAGCGTGCTGGACAACGTCGCGCTGGCACCGCGCAAGTTGCGCCGCCTGTCCGCCGGCGCGGCCCGCGACCTGGCGCGGACGCAGCTGGAGCGCGTCGGGCTCGGGCACAAGGCCGGCGCGCATCCCGCCATGCTGTCCGGCGGCCAGCAACAACGGGTCGCGATCGCCCGCGCGTTGGCGATGGCTCCCCAGGTGATGCTGTTCGACGAGGCGACTTCGGCGCTGGACCCGGAGATGGTCAAGGGCATTCTCGAACTGATCGCCGCGCTCGGCGCCGAGGGCATGACGATGATCGTCGTCACCCACGAGATGGGGTTTGCCCGCTCCGCATCCGACACGGTCGTTTTCATGGATCACGGCAAGGTCGTGGAATCGGGTCCGCCCGCTCAGATCTTCGAAGCCGCGCAGACGGAGCGCCTGCAGCGCTTCCTGGACCAAGTTCTTTGATGACCTAAAATAGTCGGCGTTAGCTATCTCGTCGGCGCCCCGCCGCGGGTTAGACTGGGCGGATTATGGCGGAAAGCGAGTCCACCGCGGCCGAGGTGACAGAGCTGGCGGAAGGTCTGCATCGCGCTCTGTCCAAGCTGTTCTCGATCCTGCGCCGCGGCGACCCCAACACCGACACGACCGGTGAGCTCACCCTGGCGCAGTTGTCGATCCTGGTGACTTTGCTGGATCAGGGTCCCATCCGCATGACGGACCTGGCCGCGCACGAACGGGTCCGCACCCCCACCACCACGGTCGCGATCCGGCGGCTGGAGAAGATCGGTCTGGTGAAGCGTTCGCGGGATCCGTCCGACCTGCGGGCCGTGCTCGTCGACATCACCTCGCGCGGACGGGCGGTTCTGAGCGAGTCGCTGGCCAACCGGCGCGCCGCCCTGGCCGCGATGCTCACCCAGCTGCCCGGCTCCGACCTGGACACCCTGATGCAGGCACTCGCGCCGCTGGAGCGGCTGGCCTCCGGCGAGCCGGCGCCGGGTCCCGCCGGAGCGTCGCCCGCACGCAAGCAGGCGTGAAAATACCTGGTAAGAAACGATTCTCGGCCATCGCATAGGCTCGGGGCATGCCCACTGCACTCATCACCGGCGCGGGCGGCGGAATCGGCTCGGCAATCGCCACCGCGCTCGCGCCGACGCACACCCTGCTGCTGGCCGGCCGGCCCTCCGGCCGGCTCGACGCCGTCGCCGAGCGGCTCGACGCCACCACGTTCCCCTTCGACCTGACCGACTCCGACGCCATCGAATCCAGCTGCGAGGTGGTCGACGGGCTCGACGTGCTGGTGCACAACGCCGGGGTATCCATCCCCGGCCACGTCGCCGAGTCCGCCGTCGAGGAGTGGCGCGCCACCTTCGAGGTGAATGTCTTTGGTGCGGTGGGGCTTACCTTGACGCTGTTGCCGGAGTTGCGGCGCGCCCGCGGCCACGTGGTGTTCATCAACTCCGGCGCGGGGCGCCGGGTGTCACCAGGCATGGCCTCGTATTCGGCCAGCAAGTTCGCGCTGCGGGCGTTCGCGGACTCGCTGCGCGAGGACGAGCCGGATCTTCGGGTGACCACGATCTTTCCGGGCCGCACCGACACCGACATGCAACGCGAACTCGTCGCGTTCGAGGGCGGCGAGTACGACCCCGCCAGGTTCCTGCGGCCCGAGACCGTCGCGGCCGCGGTCGCCGGAGCGGTCGCCACCGCGCCCGACGGTCACGTCCACGAGGTGGTGCTGCGGCCGCGCTGAGGGGCGTCAGATCACCAGGTTGACCAGCCGGCCGGGGACCACGATCACCTTGCGGGGAGTGGCGCCGGCCAGGAACGCCTGCACCTTCTCGTCGGCCAGCGCGGCGGCTTCCAGTGACCCGGCGTCGGCGGCGGCGGCGACCACGACCCGCCCGCGCACCTTGCCGTTGACCTGCACCGGGTACTCGACGGTGTCCTCGACGAGGTAGGCGGGATCGGCCTGCGGGAAAGGACCGTGCGCCAGCGAGGCGCTGTGCCCCAGCCGCGACCACAGTTCCTCGGCCAGGTGCGGGGCCAGCGGCGCCAGCATCAGCACCAGCGGCTCGACGGCCTCGCGGGGCACCGCGTCGCGGTGCTCCTTGGTGAGGTGGTTGGTGTACTCGATGAGCTTGGCCGCGGCGGTGTTGTTGCGCAGTGCCGCATAGTCTTCCGACACCCCGGCGATGGTGCGGTGCAGCACCCGCAGGGTTGCGGTGTCCAGCTCAGCCGTGTCGGCCACCCGACTCGCACCGGTGCCCTCGTCGACCACCAACCGCCACACCCGCTGCAGGAAGCGGTGCGCACCGACGACGTCCTTGGTGGCCCAGGGGCGCGACGCCTCCAGCGGGCCCATCGACATCTCGTAGACCCGCAGCGTGTCCGCGCCGTACTCGTCGCAGATCTCGTCGGGCGAGATCGAGTTTTTCAGGCTCTTGCCGATCTTGCCGAACTCCTGGAAGACCTCGATCTCGCCGCCGGGCCCCGCGTACACGAAGCGCCCGTCGCGTTCGACCACGTCCTCGGCCGGTACGTAGGAGCCGCGGGCGTCGGTGTAGGCGAACGCCTGGATGTAGCCCTGGTTGACCAGCCGGCGGTAGGGCTCTCGGGAGCTGACGTGGCCCAGGTCGTAGAGGACCTTGTGCCAGAACCGCGCATACAGCAGGTGCAGCACCGCGTGTTCGGCTCCCCCGACGTACAGGTCGACGCCGCCGGGGTCGTCCGGGCCGTGCTCGGCGGGCCGCGGGCCCATCCAGTAGGCCTCGTTCTCCTTGGCGCAGAACCGCTCCGAGTTGTGCGGGTCGGTGTAGCGCAGCTCGTACCA
>NZ_JBYCLG010000304.1:0-3866 GCF_057473785.1 Mycobacterium sp. TH-M103 | reverse complement strand
GCTAATCGCAGTGAAGGGCCTCCGCATGACCCGGCAGATCATGGCGGCGCCGGCTCTCGCCCGCTACCGACCGCAGGAGTTGCTTCCCGGTCCACAGTTCGAAAGTGATGACGAATTATGCCGGGCAGCAACTGAACTCGGAACAACGATCTTCCATCCGGTGGGTACATGCGCGATGGGAGCCTTTGACGCCCGAGGTCGCCCGCGGTCGGCCGTCACAGTGCTCGACTCCGACTGCCGCGTATACCGTGTGGCCGGCCTTCGTGTGGTTGATGCGTCAGCCATGCCCACCATCATTTCCGGCAACACCAACGCGCCGGTGATGCTCATCGCGGAGCGCACAGCGCGGGCGATCCTGGGCTCAATCGGCTGACACTGAGGCATCGAGTCGCTTGCCGTGGCCGGCGGCGACGCCGATCACTGTGACTACCGCGCAGCCAAGGTGACGTCGTCAAGCGCGTCGGCCGGATCTTTTCCCGATGGCAGGTGTGCGGCCACGAGGAGTCTTGACGCCGGGGAATTTCCCCCGGGTCCAATCTCTGGCGGCACTCGAAGTCGGCGTCAGGTCGATGGCATCGCCGGGGGGTCACCACCCGGTATCCATTTGAAATCGTAATCAAGTCGGACCCTACCGTTGACAGCCGACCCATCGTTAACATCGCGCGATGCACAATATTTCCCCGGTGGCCAGCCATGGGCGACCGGGTACGGTTTCCCGGCGTGACGCGCTGCGCTACGCCACTGCGTTGGCAGGGCTGGGTGCCGCATCGGTCGGCTGCGGCATGCCCACGGCGGCCGCCTCGGCTCCCCAGCTGATCGACTTCGCCGCGCACCAGATTCCAGCGCAGGCCATCCGAGCTGCCGGCTATAGCGGGGTGGTCAACTACGTCTCGTTGTCCCGTCCTGGGTCGTCGTTTGGCGCCAAGCCGATCACGCGGCCCTACGCCGAGTCACTGACGGCCGCGGGCTTGGTGATCGTGAGTAACTACCAATACGGCAAGCCGGGTGGGACGGCACCGTCGGACTTCAGGCGGGGCTACGCCGGCGGTATCGCGGACGCGCGCACCGCCTGGCAGCTGCACACCGCGGCAGGCGGGGCCCAGGGTGCGCCGATTTTCTTCACCATCGACGAGGACATCAGCCGCGACACCTGGAATCGCCTCGCGCTGCAGTGGTTTCGTGGAATCAACGCGGTTCTTGGAGTTCAACGAACCGGGATCTACGGGGGCATCAATGCGTGTCAGTGGGCCGCGGCCGATGGCGTTATCGGGTCTTCGAGCACGCCCGGCCGCCGGTGGGCCTGGCAAACTCGAGCCTGGTCCGGCAATCGCGTCTACCCCGCCGCTGTTCTCTACCAGCGCATCGTGAGCACGGCGTCCAATCCCGGCCCTCGGGTCGGAGGATTCGAAGTCGACGTCAACGACGTCCTGGCCCCCGATTGCGGCCAGTGGAACCTCCATCAAACCAGTTATCCGAATGGCGACGTTCGGTAGGTGGTCGCCGGGTCGACGCGCAGGATGTCGCCGCCGTACGTTGCCGCCTGGGCCGTCAGCCGGTCGTCGACGACGAGATCGACGGTGCCGTCGGGCCGCACCTGGACGCCGGTCAGCGCGACCCGCGTGCGATGCGCGTCCAGCTCGATCGCCGTTGCAGCCGTCCGTAATGCCAACCGAACTCCGGACGGCTGCGCCTCGGCTCCGAGCAGCTGCGGGTCGTCGCACTGCGCGCGCGCACGAGCCGGGAGTCGGTGCGGCAGCCAGCCCCACTCGGTGCGCTCGAGCTCGGCGAGACCGAGCAGCATGTCAGCACAGATCTCATGGTGAATCACCTCGACACCGCGACCGTCTGTACGTTTGCCGTTCTCTCTGTACGCCAGGGACGTTGATCATCTCCGTGAACGGCGGCTACACCACGCGCTGGATCCGTCGAGCACCCGTCATGGACCGGCGCAGGGTACGGCCGAGTGAGCCAATGTACCGCAACGGGTTTCCCCGGCGTGGCAACGGCTCCGGGCCTCAGGACGGCCGATCCTGTTTGCGCGGTCGCCGTTAGGTGCACAGATACTGCCGGTTGAGCATGCAATTCTGCGGTGGCGAGTAGGTACCGGTCAGCACGCCTCTCAAGCCGCCCGTGGCTGAACCACCGGGCGCGATGACGCGATTCCAATTGGCGGGGGTGAGCACGAAGTGCGTGCCATATTGCGCAATGGTGCTGTTCCACGTGTGCGTGACGGATTGTCCCGCCGGCATGTCGAATTCGAGCTTCCAATCGGCGAGGGGCGCCGCGGTCGGATTCAGGACGGTGAACCGGGCGATGAACCCGGTCTGCCACGTCGATGTCACCGACAACCTGGCCGCGGGCGCAGCGGCATAAGCTGCGGGGGCAATGGCGAGCCCGAGAATGGCAACCATCAATGCCGACACCGTTGCGTGACGCACTGTGCGCCAGCGCGTCCCGTAATCGTTCCGTCCGGCCATGGCAGCAGACGCTAAGGACACCCAGGTGATCTTGGTTATCGCCCCGCGGGTGCGCTGCAGTATCGTTGTCCAACCGAAACCGTCATGAGATTTTGGCCGCACTCCCCCGTCGGCGGCGCTCGACTAAGCCGCGAAGCCGACGTTCGGCTCATCGTTCGGACCCGAATCGGCCAGTCGCTTTTTGCCGCGGGCTTGTTGGATGCCTTGCCTTGCGGTGGATATGAATTCTTTGATGGTCGCCGGCGCATGTCTGGGTTGCTCTCCGATGGCGCGGGCGGTGGCCCGTAGCGCCAGGGCGGGGGTGTAGAGCATCGAGGGCGGTATGTCGTGGTTCAGTACCTCAAGGAATGCCCGGGTGGCGGCGGGGTCGGCGCTGATCTCACCGGCGCGTGTGTCCTGGCCCTTGAGCTGAGTCACGCGGCCAGCTTGTACCTCGACCACGTCATCTTCGTGACCGCCATTGTCGGGACCGCCGAGTCCTTCGGGCTGGTGACGCGCACCCTGGTGGCCGCGGCGTGCACCGACCCACTGACGGGACTGGTCAACCGGGCCGGCTGGGAGATCGCCACCGCCGATCTGCTGGCGCGGTCCCGGTCGACGGCGTACACCGTCACCGTCATCGCGGTCGACATCGACAACTTCAAACAGATCAATGACACCGACGGACATCTCCGGCGACGAGCACCTGATCCGCTGCGCGGCGCGCTGGCGAGATCTGGCGCCCCGCATTGCGGTCCTGGCCAGGCTCAGCGGCGACGAGTTCGCCTTCTGCATCGTCGACCGTGCGGGACCGGCGCCGGCCGCGGCGGAGCAGTTCGTCGCCGGGGTCCGCCTGCACGCTCCGGACACGAGCGTCGGCACCGCATCGCACAGTGGCGAGACCGCCGACATCGGCGCGCTGCATGCCGCCGGCCTCTAGGCCACCAAGCGCATAAAGCGTCCCGGCACGCGTATGGATGTGGGGCGCGGCGGTCAAGGACGCATGGGGTGGCTGTAGCGTGTCGGCGGTGAAGTCTTCTCAGGTGACTGCCTCCGTCATGCTCGCGGCCGGTGCGACCGCGCTGGCGCTTGTAGGACCGGGCGAGGCGGCCGCCGCCGGCTCGTGCCCGACCACAGCGCCGGCCAACGGGGCAGCGCCCGACTGGACCCTGGCCGGGAACACCGGCAGCGTCGCGGTCACCGGGTCCACGGACACGACGGCCCCGCTCGTGAAGGTGACGACACCGTTCAGCGTCACCCAGACCCAGGTGCACACCCTGCGCGCCGGCAACGGACCGGTGGTCCCTGCCACGGCCCGGGTTTCCGTCTGCTACATGGGCGTCGACGGGCGTGACGGATCGGTGTTCGACAACAGCTACGAACGCGGCGCCCCGGTCGACTTCCCGCTCG
>NZ_JBYCLG010000303.1:0-14262 GCF_057473785.1 Mycobacterium sp. TH-M103 | reverse complement strand
CCCCCAACCAATTGGTCCTTCACGCTGAACCCGCTGTCACGGCGGTGGTCATTCATATTGCGGCACTGGCCCAGAAGCTTTACGGACCCATCGGCGTCGGGGTAGGGACTGATGCCGATCGTGGCCATCACGTCGTCTTGGTGGATCACCGTGCCGGTCGCGTGCTGCCCATGGGGCGGACCCGCAGACCAGCCGTTGGACTCCATCGTGTTGGCGATCCGCTGGAAGTACGCACTGTGGTCGGAGCCCTGCGGCACGACGAACGTCATGTCGAGCCGGCCTCGATAAGGCTTCTCCCCCTGGTCATTACACGACTCCCAGCGAAAGCTGCCCGAAACATCCTGCAACCGAGACACATCGGCGATCTGCTTGGCCGCAGCGACCACCTGGGCGACGGATTGGCCGTCCGACAGCGGCTGCTCGGGCTTATCGGCCTGGTGTCGGGACGGGAACCGCACCGAACACCCCCCGAGCATCAAGGCGCTTGCGATCAGCACCGCGACCCCGACCGCGAGCCGCGCGGGCCATCGCCGAAGACGCTTACCCAACACCGTGGTCACTTAGCACAGCAATCACCCTAGCGGCCCGGTTATTCCATTCCGGGTAGCCGTTCGCCGAATCGGCGCAGCAGTGCGATGGCCCGGAAACCTAGCTAGCTCACGGACTTGTCCCGCACCGCGCGCAGCTGCTCGGCGCCGCGTTCGTCCATCCCGGTGAACTCCGCGGCGGCGTAGGCCGCCTTGGAGCCCACCGCGGAAAGCGCCTCGTAGTGGACCTGCAGGCTCCTCAACTGCTCGGCGTGGGCCGCGCTGAGGGCCTCGTGAAAGGTCTCGGCGGCGGCGAAGTCGCCGAACATGCCCGCGGCGAGCGGCCCCCGGGCAAGGTGATCGGCCCCGTCGCGGGCGTGCCCTCCGGCGCGGTGGGACTCGTTGGCTCCCAGCCGCAGCAATCCCGGGTCGACGAACATCGTGGCCCCCTTTCCGCGCCGTGCCGACCAGGCTAACCACGACGCCAGTGCCGATCAATTCACCGAAGCGGTCCTCACAACGGGCTGGCGCCGTCGGCCAGGCCGTCGCCGTCGCTGTCGGTCAGCCGCACGTTCCACTTGCCGTCGCCGTCGGTGTCGACGTAACCGGTCACCCCGTTCTCCCCCGGGCACAACACCCGGTCGGCCACGCCGTCGCCGTCGGTGTCGAGCAGCCGGTCGTCGGCGCCGCCATGCCCGTCGAAGTCCACCAGGGGGCCGCCGGTGTGCTCCACGCCGTCCAGCCCGTACCAGCGCAGCTGCCCGCTTCGGTCCACGGCGACCGACCACATGCCCGTCCCGTCGTCGGTGAACGACGCCTCGCGCGTGCCGTCGTTGTCGACATCGAGCCATGCGTGGTCGGCCACCCCGTCACCGTCGAGGTCGGCCAGGGCGTCGTCGCGCAGCCCGTCGCCGTCGAGATCCACGCCTACCGCGTCGAAGTGGCCGTCGCCGTCCAGATCCACGTCAGGCGTGCCGTGCAGCATCGACGCTGTGCCGTCGTCTCCACCGATGCAGTAGTCCACGACTACTCCGACGCCGGCCCGCCGCTAGGGGTTCCCGCGGGACTGCCACCACGACAGCAGCTCGGCGGTGGCCTCCTCGGTGCTCAGCGGCCCGCGCTCGAGCCGCAGCTCCTTGAGAAAGCGCCACGCCTCGCCCACCTGCGGGCCGGCCGGGATGCCGAGCAGCTCCATGATCTGGTTGCCGTCGAGGTCGGGGCGCACCCGCGCCAGATCCTCCTGCGCGGCCAACTCGGCGATCCGCGCTTCCAGCCGGTCATAGCTGGCCTGCAGCCGCGCCGCCCGGCGCTTGTTGCGGGTGGTGCAGTCCGCGCGCACCAGCTTGTGCAGGCGCGGCAGCAGCGGACCGGCGTCGGTGACGTAGCGGCGCACCGCCGAATCGGTCCACGTGCCGTCGCCATACCCGTGGAAACGCAGATGCAGATACACCAGGTGCGCGACGTCCTCGACCATCTGTTTGGAAAACTTCAACGCCCGCAAGCGCTTTCGCACCATCTTCGCCCCGACCACCTCGTGGTGGTGAAAGCTGACGCCTCCGTTGGGTTCGTGGCGCCGCGTCGCCGGCTTGCCGATGTCGTGCAGCAGCGCCGCCCAGCGCAGCACCAGATCCGGGCCCTCATCCTCCAGTGCGATCGCCTGGCGCAGCACCGTCAGCGAATGCTGGTAGACGTCCTTGTGCTGGTGGTGCTCGTCGATGGCCATCTGCATGCCGCCGACCTCGGGCAGCACCACCTCACCCATCCCGGTCTGCACCAGCAGGTCGATGCCGGCCACCGGGTCGGCGCCGAGTAGCAGCTTGTCCAGTTCGGTCGCGACCCGTTCGGCGCTGACCCGGCCCAGCTGCGGGGCCATCTCGGCGATCGCCTCGGCTACCCGCGGGGCCACGGTGAAGCCCAGCTGCGACACGAAACGCGCGGCCCGCAGCATCCGCAGCGGGTCGTCGCCGAAAGACACCGACGGGGCCGCCGGGGTATCGAGCGCCTGCTCGCGCAGGGCCGCCAAACCGCCCAGCGGGTCGAGGAATTCGCCCGGCCCGCCGGGCGTCACGCGCACCGCCATCGCGTTGACGGTGAAGTCGCGGCGCACCAGGTCGTCCTCGAGGCGATCCCCGTAGCGCACCTCGGGGTGACGCGACACCTGGTCGTAGCTGTCGGCGCGGAAGGTGGTGATCTCCAGGCGGTGTTCGCCCTTGCCGACGCCTACGGTGCCGAACTCGATGCCGGTATCCCACACCGCGTCAGCCCATCCGCGCATGACCTGCTGCACCTGCTCGGGGCGGGCGTCGGTGGTGAAGTCCAGGTCGGGACTCAGCCTGCCCAGCAGCGCGTCGCGGACGGACCCGCCGACCAGGTACAGCTCGCGGCCCGCGGCGTCGAACGCCGTGCCCAGCTCGCGCAGCATGGGGGCGTGCCGATTGAGGGCCACCGCCGCGGCGGTCAACAGGTCGGTATCGGTTTCAGGCACGTTCGATCAGCCTAGTCGGACGACGATCGCGGCTGGATGAGCGCTATCCCCGAGGCAGAACTCCCGGGATTTCGATGTTCGGAACCTCTATGAATCGCTTCCGGCAACTGCGCCGACATCTCAAGAGTGAATTGACCTGGCACCGGGTCCCAGTAGCGTTACGCGAGACAGGGAGGGTCGGCGGTGTTTTCCTACCCACACTGGTGGGCGGCCCCACATTGGTGGGCTGCGAAGTCGCCTGCGCGAAGGTGCGTGGCGCCGTGACGTTAAGGATGACGCGATGCAGCTTCGGTACATGAGCCAGGCAGCGCTGATCATGTTCGCCGGCGGCGATCCGTGGAAGGTCAATGCGACCTTGCAAAGCGGGCTGCCGGCTCGAATCTCCGATCTCGCCCAAGCGTTTTACGACGCAGGTCTGTCCACGGCCGAAGCTGACGCTGCATTTGGTCGTGCGACGGACCGCTTTCAGAGGTCCTGGACCCACCGGGGCAGGGATAACCCGATCAACGGCTCGTTCGAAGTTCGTCGCGCCACCAGAGCGCTGGGGCTTCAAGTGGCCCAGCTTCGCAGGATCGGCGTTGATCTGGAGGAGGTTGCGGCGGCCCTGGCCGAGGCGCAGCGCGCCGGAAATGACGCGATCTCTTCTCTCGAAGGCCAGCTGCAAAACATCGATGATCAACTGGGGCAAGCCGTCGAGCTCGAGAAAGACCCTGCCTTGAGCGCGGTGGAACGGCGGCTCCTCGACGAACACATCACCGGACTCGAAGATCGGGCCATCGGTGACACCCAGCAGTCACTCACCAAGGTCGAGGGGATCCGGGATCAGTATTCGCGGCAACTCCACCTCGCAAAAGTCAACTTGCAGAAGCAGGACGGCTACGACCTGGCGCCGATCGAAGGGTTCGACGGCGACAAACCGGAAACCGTTCCGGAACAAGACGAGCGCCGGCACAACCAGATCGAGGCGTTCAAGCAGATCTTCGGTCGCGAACCGGTTGCGGCCGCCGACTGGGAGACAGCGGCCGCCCTCGACCCGCACAGTTACGACCCGAAGTTCCAGGGCACCGGACCACAGATCGAAGTGGCGAAAATCCGCACGGTGCCCGGGCAGGGCCTGGTCCGGGTCTCGCAATGGATCGAGCAGCGGGATGTGACCAGCTTTCCGTTCTGGAGGCGCGACCTCGGGAACAACAGGGTTGCAAACGCTCATTTCGACCCAGAGGACACGAAGGTCGCGACCTACATCGACTACGAGAACGGCCTCGTGGTGCTGCGGCAGAATCCGTCCGTCGAGGAGACCTCCACCGGTGGACCGGGCACGGTGAAGGTCGGCACACCCAAGGGCAGCATGACCCAGCTCCCCGACGGTTCGGTCCGGATCAAATACGACGCCGGCAACCCGTTCGCCCCGGGCATCACAGCCGATCCCACGGGGCCGTTTGCCAATCATACGATCACCGTCAACGGCGATCTGGTGTTCACACCCGGACCGGACGGAGTGCAAGTCAACGGGACTCGCACCGACTACCCGTCCATGGAGGTGTATCAAGACCTCCCGAACGGCAGCACCCTCACAGCGCTGATCGACCACGCGAAGTCGGGCAGATCGTGGGGGCCTGCCCTCAACCTCTCCGGCCATCACGACATCGGTCCGCTGGGCGGCAAAGCATTCGCGCCGTTCGACACCGGCGGGTGGAATCCCACATACGATGTGCCTTCTGGGTTGCCGCCCACACAGTTCGGCCCAGCTTCCAACCCGCCGTCGGTGTTTGCCCTGCCCGTCGGTGAGGGTGTACCGGCCTGATCGCACAGGGACAGGGGAGCGATAACGGATGAGATCCTTCGTCAGGCGGTACGGCCTGGACGCCCGGGGGTGGCGCACGGCGACGGTGTCGGCGCCATTCGTCGTCCAAATTGTCTTGGCCCTGCTTCTCCTCGCCATGTGGGCGTTGGGTAAGTGGCTGTTCACGACCGAAAGTGGGCGCAGCGAACGGGCCTGGATGCTGACGGCTCTGCTAGTCACGACCGTGGTCACGCTGGCGGTCAGCGGCGCGCTGCTACGGTCACCGTCGCCAGCTCGTCGCGGGCTTTCCCTCAGCATCGCGGGCTCGTTAGCCATCGTCCTCAGCGGCGGTGCTGTCTACGCGTACATGATCTTGCGGTGAAGGCGTCAGGATGACGAATGACTCTGCCGCCGGCCGCGCGAACGGTCGCTACGGCCCCCTGAGCTTCACGGTGACGCTGCTGCACATTCTCATCGTGAACGGCGCCACGTGGCTTTTCATGCCCTATTCGATCGTGCTTGTACTTCCGGCGGTGCTCATCTACATGGGGATTGCGGCCGTTCTCGCGCGGAATCCGGGGAAGGTCGGTCAGATCGGGCGGGGAATGTTCCTCGGCAGCCTGTCGGCGCCGCTTTCGCTGATCGTCTTCGCTTCGGCCTGGGCTGTCGCAAAGGGGATAGGCGCGCTTTGACCCGCGCTTGGCCGAGCTGGCGATGTCGTCGGCCGCCCCGCCGAACGCATCGCGGCTACCACGGCAAACCCACTGAGCACCAACAGGACCAGCACCGGCAACACGGCGTCGGTGTGCGGCGCGATCTCACCGAGCCTCACCCCGGCTGGCGAACGGGGTGGCCGAGGCGGCCGGACGCAGGGGCAGTTCGGCCAGGAGGGTGGGGTCGGCACGGACGGATACGGATGCATCGGGAGTCAAGGGAGCGGCATCAGGTTACGGAAAGCTCAATGAGGGCGCGATCCCGTGATCGGACCGTGACGACAACCGGCGAGGATGCCAAGAGCACCGGCCCGTGCCAGCTACTATCGCTTGGGTGTCCGACGGCGAACAAGCCAAACCGCGTCGGCGCCGGGGCCGGCGCCGACGTCGTGGTGCCGCGGCGCCGTCGGAGAACCAGGCCGACGGCCAATCGGACGGGGACGCGGCCGCCCCGAAACCGCGGCGCTCCCGCTCGGCCCGCCGCGGGGCGGAGCGGTTACGCACGGTCCACGAGACCTCGGCCGGGGGGCTGGTCGTCGACGGTCTCGACGGGCCGCGCGACTCTCAGGTGGCGGCGCTGATCGGGCGCGTCGATCGGCGCGGACGAATGCTGTGGTCGCTGCCCAAGGGGCACATCGAACTGGGCGAAACCGCGGAACAGACGGCCATGCGTGAGGTCGCCGAGGAGACCGGGATCCGGGGCAGCGTGCTGGCCGCGCTCGGGCGCATCGACTACTGGTTCGTCACCGACGGCCGCCGGGTGCACAAGACGGTGCACCACTATCTGATGCGCTTCTCCGGCGGCGAACTGTCCGACGAGGACCTCGAAGTCGCCGAGGTGGCCTGGGTGCCGGTAGAGGAGCTGCCGTCGCGCCTTGCCTACGCCGACGAACGGCGGCTGGCGCAGGTGGCCGACGAGCTGATCGACAAGCTGCAGAGCGACGGCCCCTCCTCGCTGCCGCCGCTGCCGCCCAGCTCGCCGCGCCGGCGGCCGCAGACCCATTCGCGGGCCCGCCACGTCGACAAGCCCGCGACGGGCCGGAAGAACGGCCACGGGCCGGGCCCGTGACCGCGCCGCGACTCTGCTTGGTCGGCTCGATGCGCCTTGGCGTGGTGGTCGCCATCGTCGCCGGTTTCAGCGTGCTCACCGGCGCCGCGCCGCCCCGCGCGGCGGCCGGCGAACCCGGGGCCACACCGTTCGTGCGTGTCCGCATCGATCAGGTCACCCCGGACGTGGTCACCACGACCAGCCCACCCGTGATCACCGTCAGCGGCATGGTCACCAACATCGGGGACCGCCCGGTACGCGATGTGATGGTCCGGCTCGAGCACGCCGCGGCGGTCACCGCCTCGACGGGCCTGCGCACGTCGCTGGACGGCAGCACCGAGCAGTACCAGCCGGTGTCGGAGTTCCTGACCGTGGCCCCGGAGTTGCAGCGGGGGCAAGGGGCCGGCTTCACGCTGTCGTCGCCCCTGCGCTCGCTGACCAAGTCGTCGTTCGGCATCGACGAACCCGGGATCTACCCGGTGCTGGTCAACGTCAACGGCACGCCGGACTACGGCGCGCCCGCACGCCTGGACAACGCGCGGTTCCTGCTGCCGGTGGTCGGGGTGCCGCCCGACCGCGCCGACGACCTGGACTCCACCGTCGCCCCCGACACGTCCAAGCCCGTGTGGATCACCATGCTGTGGCCGCTGGCCGACCGGCCCCGGCTGGCCCCCGGGTTCCCCGGCGGCAGCATCCCGGTCCGGCTGGTCGACGACGACCTGGCCACCTCGCTGGCCACCGGCGGCCGGCTGGACGTCCTGCTGTCCGCCGTCGAGGTCGCCACCAGCCACGACGTCGACCCCGACGGCGCCGTCGGGCGGGCGCTGTGCCTGGCGGTCGACCCGGACCTGCTGGTCACCGTCAACGCGATGACGGTCGGCTATGTGGTGTCCGACTCGCCCGACGGACCCGCGCAACGGCCGGGCACCCCGACGCATCCGGGCACCGGCCAGGCCGCGGCGATCGCGTGGCTGAACCGGCTGCGTGCGCTGGCGCACCGGCTTTGCGTCGCGCCGCTGCCCTACGCCCAGGCCGACCTGGGCGCCCTGCAACGTGTCAACGACCCCGGGCTGAGCGCGATCGCCACCACCGGCGTCGGGGGCATCGTCGACCGGATCCTCGACGTCACCGCCACCCGCGGCGCCACGCTGCTGCCGGACGGGCCGCTGACCGGCGGCGCGGTGAACCTGCTCAGCGCCGTCGAGGGCGGCGTCAACGGCCACACCGTCGCCATCGCCGCCGCCGATCTGGCCGCGCACGACGCGCCGGGCGGGCCGGGAATTCCGCTTCCCGACGCCGCCGACACGGCACCCCGGCGGGTGTCCCCGCAAGTGGTGGTCGCACCGTTCGACCCGGCAGTCGGCGCCGCGCTGGCCGGGGCGGGAACCAACCCCGCCGTCCCGACCTATGTCGACTCGTCGCTGGCGGTGCGGCTCGCACACGACTCGGCGACCGCGCGCCGTCAGGACGCCCTGGGTTCGATCTTCTGGCAGGCGCTGCAGCACGACGCCGCGCCGCGCACCCAGTTGCTCGTCCCGCCGCCGTCGTGGAACCTGCAGGCCGATGACGCGCAGGTGATCCTGACCGCCCTGGCCACCACCATCCGCTCCGGTCTCGGGGTGCCGCGGCCGCTGCCGGCCGTGATCGCCGACGCAGCGGCACACACCGAGCCGCCGGAACCCGTGGGTCCGCACCCCGCCGCGCGCGGCCGGTTCACCAAGAACGTCACCAGCGCCATCGCCGGGCAGGTCAGCCGCCTGTGGGGGCTGACCGCCGCGCTGAGCACCGACGAACGCACCGGGCTGACCGGCATCGGCTACACCGCGCCGCTGCGGGAGGACATGCTGCGCGCACTGAGCCAGTCCGAACCCCCGGACACCCGCAACGGGCTGGCCGAGCAGCGCCTCGGGATCGTCGGCACCACGATCAACGACCTCTTCGGCGCCGTGACGATCGTGAACCCCGGTGGCTCCTACACCCTGGCCACCGAGCACAGCCCGCTGCCGCTGGCCCTGCACAACGGCCTGGCCGTCCCGATCCGGGTGCGCCTGCAAGTCGACGCTCCCCCCGGCATGACCGTCACCGATGTCGGGCAGATCGAACTGCCGCCCGGCTACCTGCCGCTGCACGTGCCCATCGAGGTCAACTTCACCAAGCGCGTCGCCGTCGACGTGACGCTGCGCACCCCCGACGGAATGCGCCTGGGTGACCCGGTGCGGTTGTCGGTGCACTCCAACGCCTACGGGCAGGTGCTGTTCACGATCACGCTGAGCGCCGCGGCAGTGCTGGTGCTGCTGGCCGGGCGCCGGCTGTGGCACCGTTTCCGCGGCCAGCCCGACCCGGCCGACCTGGACCGGCCGGATCCGCCGCACCCGCGACCGGCCGAGTTGCACGACTCGCTCGCCCCGCGGGTCGACCAAGAGCACCGCGTATGAGATCCGCCTCGCGGCGGGCCTACCCACAGCCGCACCCGAACCGGCGGCACCGGCCCGCACCTCCCGCACCACCGGCCGGGCTGGCGGCTCCCCGGCGGCCCGAACTGTCGGACTCCGCGGTGGTCTCGCGGTCGTGGGCGATCGCCTTCGCCACCCTGGTCAGCCGATTGACCGGCTTCGCGCGGATCGTGTTGCTGGCCGCCATCCTGGGGGCGGCGCTGTCGAGTGCGTTCGCAGTGGCCAATCAGCTTCCGAACCTCGTCGCGGCCCTGGTGCTCGAGGCGACGTTCACTGCGATCTTCGTGCCGGTGCTCGCCCGCGCCGAGCAGTCCGACCCCGACGGCGGCGCGGCGTTCGTGCGCCGCCTGGTCACCGTGACGACCGCGCTGCTGCTGGTGGCGACGGCGTTGTCGGTGGCGGCCGCACCGCTGCTGGTGCGGCTGATGCTGGGCCGCATCCCGCAGGTCAACGAACCGTTGACCACCGCTTTCGCCTACCTGCTGCTGCCGCAGGTGCTCGCCTACGGACTCACGTCGGTGTTCATGGCGATCCTGAACACCCGCAACGTGTTCGCGCCGACGGCCTGGGCGCCCGTCGTCAACAACGTCGTCGCGCTCGTGACGCTGGCGGTCTACGTCGCGGTCCCCGGCGAGCTGTCGGTCGACCCCGTGCGGATGGGCAACACCAAGCTGCTGGTGCTTGGCATCGGTACGACGCTGGGCGTGTTCGCCCAGGTCGTGGTGCTGCTGGTGGCGCTGCGGCGCGAGCGCGTCAGCCTGCGGCCGCTGTGGGGGATCGACGAACGGCTCAAGCGCTTCGGCACGATGGCCGCCGCCATGGTGCTCTACGTGCTGATCAGCCAGCTCGGCCTCGTCGTCGGCAACGAGATCGCCAGCACCGCGGCGGCTTCCGGGCCCGCGATCTACAACTACACCTGGCTCGTCCTGATGCTGCCCTACGGCATGATCGGGGTGACGGTGCTGACCGTGGTGATGCCGCGGCTGAGCCGCAACGCCGCGGCCGATGACGTCACAGCTGTGCTCGGCGACCTGTCGCTGGCGACCCGGCTCACCCTGGTCACGCTGATCCCGATCGTGGCGTTCATGACCGTCGGCGGCCCGGCCATCGGCAGCGCCCTGTTCGCCTACGGCCGGTTCGGCCAGGTCGACGCCGGCTATCTGGGGGCCGCCATCGCGTTGTCGGCCTTCACTCTGATCCCCTACGGCCTGGTGCTGCTGCAGTTGCGCGTGTTCTACGCGCGTGAGCAGCCGTGGACCCCGATCGTGGTCATCGTCGTCATCACGGCCGTGAAGATCGCCGGCTCGCTGCTGGTGCCGCACCTGACCGGCGACCCCAAGCTGGTGGCCGGCCTGCTGGGCCTGGCCAACGGCGTCGGTTTCCTGGCCGGGGCGATCGCGGGCTACCTGCTGCTGCGCCTGGCGTTGCTACCCCGCGGCGGCCATCTGGTCGACGTGTCCACGGTGCGAACCATCCTGGTGACGACGGCCGCATCGCTGCTGGCCGGCCTGCTCGCCCACGTCGCCGACCGCCTGCTGGGCCTGGGCCGGCTCACCGCGCACGGTGGTGGCGCCGGCTCACTGCTGCGCCTGTTGATCCTGGCAACGATCATGCTGCCGATCACGGCGACGTTCATGCTGCGCGCCCGGGTCCCCGAGGCGCAGGCGGCACTGGAGGCGGTCCGGCACCGCGTCGGGCGCCGGACCGCACACCCGGCGGGCACCGTGCCGGCCAGCAAAGAGGCCGGGCGGGAGGCATCGTCCGGGGCGGGCCCCGTCACGTACCCTGAGCAAAGGTATTCGTCCCCACCGCGGGCGAATGCGGTCAACGAGCCGCGCAGGCCGCCGGAGCGGGAAGGCCAAGGCCGGATAAACGGCCGGGCAGCGGGCCGGATAGCGAAAGGACCGGAGGTGACCGACCGCCCTAGGGAAGGCGCCGCACCGGGCGCTGCGTCAAGCACCGAGCTGCCGCGGCCGGCCGCAGACGACTTCCAGCCCGACATCCCACCAGAGCGTGACGCGAACGTGTCGGCACCGCGCCGACGCGACCCGGCCAACGGCGACCAGGCGGCCGAACCGCACCAGGGGCCGATGCCGGTGGACACGCCCCGCGAGCGTGGCGGGGAGTCCGCGGCGTCCGCGGACGTGCACCTGGTTCCCGGCGCCCGGATCGCCGGTGGGCGCTACCGCCTGCTGGTTTCCCACGGCGGCGCGCCCCCGCTGCAGTTCTGGCAGGCCCTGGACACCGCGCTGGACCGCCAGGTCGCGCTGACCTTCGTCGATCCGGACGGCACCCTGCCCGACGACATGGTGCAGGAGATCTTGTCCCGCACGCTGCGGCTGAGCCGGATCGACAAGCCCGGCGTCGCCCGGGTGCTCGACGTGGTGCACAGCGGGTCCGGCGGCTTGGTGGTCTCGGAATGGATTCGCGGTGGCTCCCTGCGGGAGGTCGCCGACACCGCGCCCTCGCCCGTCGGCGCCGTCCGGGCGATGCAGTCGCTGGCCGCCGCCGCCGAAGCGGCGCACCGTGCCGGTGTCGCCCTGTCGATCGACCACCCGAGCCGGGTGCGCGTCAGCATCGACGGCGACGTCGTGCTGGCCTATCCGGCGACCATGCCCGACGCCGGCCCGCAGGACGACATCCGCGGCATCGGCGCCGCGCTGTACGCCTTGCTGGTCAACCGCTGGCCGCTGCCGGAGTCAGGGGCACGCAGCGGGCTCGCCCCGGCCGAACGGGATTCCAACGGCGCGCCCGTCGAGCCCACCGTCATCGACCGCGCCATACCGTTCCAGATATCGGCAGTCGCCGTGCGGGCGGTGCAGGACGACGGCGGGATACGCAGCGCCTCGACGCTGCTGAACCTGCTGCAACAAGCGACCGCCGTGGCCGACCGCACCGAGGTGCTCGGTCCGATCGACGACAACCCGGCGTCGACGCACCGCCCGCCCGCCGCCGACCCCGCCGCCCTCGCGCGCCGGCGCCGCAACCTGCTGATCGGCATCGGCGCGGGCCTGGCGATCCTCGTGGTCGCCCTGCTGGTACTCGCGTCGGTGGTCAGCAAGATCTTCGGCAATGTCGGCGGCGGTCTGAACAAGGACGAACTCGGGCTGAACAGCCCCACGTCGTCGACGTCGGCGTCGACGGTCAGCCCCGCCCCCGCCGGCAGCGTGGTCAAGCCCACGAAGGCCACCGTGTTCTCCCCCGATGGGCAAGCCGACAACCCGGGCCAGGCCGGGCTGGCCATCGACGGCGACCCCTCCACCTCGTGGGAAACCGACACCTACACCGACCCCGCCCCGTTCCCCTCCTTCAAAAACGGGGTCGGGTTGATGCTGCAGCTGCCGCACCCCACGGTGGTCGGCGCCGTCTCCATCGACATCTCCAGCACCGGGACGCAGGTCGAGCTTCGCTCGTCGCCCACGCCGGACCCGGCGAAGCTGGACGACACCAAGCTGCTGATGCCCGCTGCGGCGCTCAAGCCCGGTCACAACGTCCTCGCGGTCAAGTCCGCCGCACCGACGTCCAATCTGCTGGTGTGGATCTCCACGTTGGGCAGCACCGACGGCAAGAGTCGCGCGGCGATCTCGGAGATCACGGTTCAGGCCGCATCCTGACCCTGCCGTGCACAGCCCGCATACGGGTGAAGTGCCGCCGGGTGGGCGATTGGATACTGTCCGGGCCGTGGGGTGCGGGGGTCAAGACCAGCGAGAACGCACCGATGCCGAGCTGCTGGCAGCGCACGTCGCCGGCGACCGTAACGCTTTCGGCGAGCTGTTCCTGCGCCATCGGCGCCAGTTGCACCGGCTGGCGCGGCTCACCACCCGCAGCCCCGAGGACGCCGAGGACGCGCTGCAGGACGCGATGCTCTCGGCGCACCGGGCGGCGAGCGCCTTCCGTCACGACGCCGCCGTCGGGAGCTGGTTGCATCGCATCGTCGTCAACGCCTGCCTGGACCGGCTGCGCCGCGCCAAATCGCGCCCCCCGACCGCCCCACTAGAAGACGTGCACCCGGTTGCGGACCGCACCGCCCAGGTCGATACGGCGATCGTGGTGCAGCGCGCCCTGATGCGGCTTCCTGTCGAGCAGCGGGCGGCAGTGGTTGCCGTCGACATGCAGGGCTACTCGATCGCCGACACCGCCCGGCTGTTGGGCGTCGCCGAGGGCACGGTCAAGAGCCGGTGCGCCCGCGCGCGGGTACGCCTCGCCGAGTTGCTGGGATATCTCGCCGCGGGTGCCCACGTGATCCCCGACCAGGCCTGAAACGTGGCCGTCGGGCCGTCCATGACGGACACTGGGGCGGATGGACGAAACGGAGAGCGATCCGGCGCGCCACGGCGACGCGAGAGCCGACCCGCCGTTGCCGGTCGAGGTGCTCGCCGATCTTCAGGCAGGCCTGCTCGACGAAGAGGAGGCGGCGCGGCTGCGCCAGCAGATCCGCGCCGATCCCTCGGCCCAGGGGGTGCTGCAGGCCCTCAACCGGGTGCGCCGCGACGTCGCCGCCGTGGGCGCGGACCCGGCGTCGGCACCCGAACCCCCACCCGACGTCACCGCGCGGGTCTCCGCCGCGCTGCGTTCGGCTGGCCCGACACCGGGCCGCTCCCCCGGCCCCGCGCACTCCGCCCGCCCGCGCGTCCGGCCCGCGCGCGTCGTCGCGGCCTCCGCCGGTCTCATCGCGGCCCTGACCGGGATCGGGCTGGGTACGGCGGCGCTGATCCATGCGCCGGCACCCATCCCGAGCACCGAGGTCACCGCCGAACACATCACCGTGTCGACACCCCCCATGGCGATCCCGCTGTCAGGGCCGGAGATCCTCGACCTGCTCCACCAAACCCCCGATTACGGCCCGCTCGACGATCCGCAGCGGCGGGCCTCCTGCCTCGCCGGCCTCGGCTATCCGGCGTCCACAAAGGTGCTCGGCGCGCGGCCCGTCCACGTCAACGCCCGGCCCGGCGTCCTGCTGGTGCTGCCCGGCGACCCGCCCGGCGTCCTCGCAGTCTTCGCCGTCGCCCCGAATTGCAGCGCCGCCGACACCGGGCTGTTGGCCGACACCCGCGTCCCGCGCGCCTAATGTGGTGCCATGTGCTGTGCGACACGCCCGGGAACAGGGCTGCCCGCCGCGGTGTTGAGGTGAATCCATAGGGCATCCGTTCTTCGAGAGGTTCGTATGAGCGCCGACACTGTTCACGACGTGATCGTCATTGGTTCGGGTCCCGCGGGTTATACCGCGGCGCTTTACACCGCGCGGGCGGAGTT
>NZ_JBYCLG010000302.1:0-5076 GCF_057473785.1 Mycobacterium sp. TH-M103 | reverse complement strand
GCGACGGGCGCGAGGTCGCCCCCGGGACTCCGGGGCGCATCTTCGTCGGCAACGTGCTGGCGTTCGAGGGGTACACCGGCGGCGGCACCAAGGAGACCATCGGGGGCCTGCTGTCCACCGGCGACGTCGGCCACTTCGACCGGGCCGGGCGGCTGTTCATCGACGGGCGCGAGGACGAGATGATCGTCTCCGGCGGCGAGAACGTGTACCCGGGCGAGGTCGAGGAGGCGCTCGCCCGCCATCCCGACGTGCTCGACGCCGCGGTCGTCGGCGTCGCCGACGAGGAGTTCGGGCAGCGGCTGCGCGCCTACCTGGTCGCGCGGCCGGGCGTGTCGCTGAGCGAGCGCGACGTCCGGGACTACGTGCGTGACCGGTTGGCCCGCTTCAAGGTTCCCCGCGACGTGGTGTTCGTCGACGCGCTGCCGCGCAACGCGGCCGGCAAGGTGCTCAAACGGGAGCTGAACAATTCGGCGTAAGTGCGCTCACCCCGCGGTGTCGCGGTGTCCGGGCCCGGTGCGCTGCCTCTACCATCGGGTGCAATGACCTCGTCGGCTTCGGTCTCCCGCACCTGCCCGCGCGCAACGGAGCGCGACGCCGCCTGGCAGGCCGGTGCCCGATGGGCGCGGCGGCTGGCCTGGGTCAGCCTCACCGTGCTGCTCGTCGAGGGCGCCATCGGACTGTGGCAGGGCCTGGCGGTCGGGTCCATCGCGTTGACCGGGTGGGCGCTGGGCGGCGGCGGCGAGGCGCTGGCCAGCGCGACGGTGGTGTGGCGCTTCAGCGGATCCCGCACCCTGTCCGAGACCGCCGAGTCGCGCGCCCAGCGCGGCGTGGCGGTGTCGTTCTGGCTGACCGCCCCCTACATCGCCGCCGAATCCGTGCGCGACCTCATCGACGGGCACCACGCCGAGACCTCGGTGATCGGCATCGTGCTGACGGTGATCGCGCTGGTGTTGATGCCGGCCCTGGGCTGGGCCAACCACCGGCTGGGCGTCCGGCTGGACTCGGAGGCCACCGAGGGCGAAGGCATCCAGAACTACCTGTGCGCCGTGCAGGCCGCCGGCGTGCTGGTCGGCCTGGCCGTCACCGCGGCCTGGCCGAGCGGCGGCTGGTGGATCGACCCCGCGGTCGGGCTGGTGGTCGCCGGCATCGCGGTGTGGCAGGGCGTGCGCGCCTGGCGCGGCCACGACTGCTGCTGAGCGCCGCCGTCAGTCCAGCCGGTAGCGGATCAGCCGCGAGCTGTTGGCCACCACCGCCACCGACGACGCGTTGTGCAGGATCGCGGCCAGCACCGGCGACAGCGCGCCGCCCGCGCCGATGGCCAGCCCGGCGGCGTTGACCGCGATGGACATGCCGTAGTTCTGGCGGATCACGTCGACCGCCCGCGCACCCAGGTCCCGCACGTCGAGCAGGCGGTGCAGGTCGTCGTTGGCCAGGGCCACGTCGGCGGTCTCGACGGCGACGTCGGTGCCGGCCAAGCCCATGGCGATGCCGATGTCGGCGGCCGCCAGCGCGGGGGCGTCGTTGACGCCGTCGCCGACCATGCCGACGACGAAGCCCTCGGCCTGCAGCGCGCGCACCGTCTCGAGCTTGTCCTCCGGCATCACCTCGGCGCGCCATTCGTCGATCCCCAGCTCGCCGGCGACGACCTCGGCGATGTCCGGGTGGTCGCCGGTGAGCATGACGATGCGGCGCACACCGCCGGCCCGCAGCTTCGTCAGCACCTCGGCGGCCTCGGGACGCACCTCGTCGCGCAGGCTGACCAGCCCCACCAGCGTGCCGTCCACGGCCAGCAGCAGCGGTGTCTCGGCCTGGCGGCGCAGCCGGTTCACCCACTCCGTCGCCTTCTTCGACACCCGCACCTTCTCGGCGCGCAGCAGCGACGGGCTGCCCAGCAGCAGGGTGCGGCCGTCGGCGCGGGTCCGCATGCCCAGCCCCACCAGCACCTCGCACTCCTCGTGCGGCGGGATGCTGATGCGGCGCTCCTCGGTCGAGCGGATCACCGCCTCGGCCAGCGGGTGCCGGGAGTGGATCTCCGAGCTGGCCGCATACGCCAGCACCTGTTCGGGCTCCCAATCGGAGTGCATCGCAACGATATTGGTGACCACCGGGCGCCCGACGGTCAGCGTCCCGGTCTTGTCGAACACCATCGCGTCGACGCGGCCGGCCCGCTCGAGGTGGGAACCGCCCTTGATCAGGATGCCGCGGCGCGCGCCGTTGCCGATCGCCGCGCTGATCGCGGTCGGGGTGGACAGGCCCACCGCGCAGGGGCAGGCGATCAGCAGCATGGTCATCGCGCGCCGGACGTCGCCGGTGACCAGCAGGGTCAGGCCGGAGACGATGAACGAGGCGGGAACGAAGCGGCGGGAGAAGTTCTCCCCGACGGTCTGGATCGGCGCCCGGTCGTGCTGCGCCTCCTCGACGCGGCCGATGATGCGGCCGATCGCGGTCTCGTTGCCGACGGCCTTCGCGCGCACCACCAGGCGCCCGCGCACCACGACCGATCCCGCGTGCACGTGCGCGCCGGCCGTGATGCTCACTGGCAGGTTCTCCCCGGTGATCGCCGACTGGTCGACGATCGCCTCGCCGTCGACCACCTCGCCGTCGACGGGGATCGCCACGTGGTCGTGGACCACCACCTCGTCGCCCACCTGCACGGTGTCGATCGCCACCTGCACCTCGGTGCCGGTGTCGGGGCCGTCGGTCAGCCGGATCCAGGCGGTGTCCTGGGTGCCGCGCAGCAACTCGGAGATGGCGCGCCGGGTTCGGCGCAGGGTCAGATCCTGCAGGTATTCGCCGATGTTGAGCAGCCACAGCACGGTGAGCGCGACGACGTTCTCACCGAGCAGCAGGCTGGCCACCGTCGCCGCCGAGACCAGCGTGTCGGTGCCCGCCTTCCCGGACCGCAGCGAGCGCAGCGCGCCGCGCAGGAACGGGTAGCCGGTGAAGATCGCCACCCCGCCGGCCACCAGCTGGCCCCTCGGGCCCAGCAGCGGCGGCCGGGCGAACACGTAGCGGCGCACCCCGAGCAGGGCCAGCGCCGCGCCGCCGATGACCATCCGCAGCACGTCGGCGTTGCGGATCTCCGCCGAATGCGGCGCGCGCACCGGGATCAGGTCGGCGGCCACGTGCGCGGCCTCGGCGATCGCGGCCAGCAGCGCGGGGCGCTCCGCGCGCCGCGGCGAGTACCAGACGACGACGGAGCCGGTGCGCGGATAGGCGTGCACGACGCGCACGCCGGCGCACTTGGCGACGGCCTCCTCGACCGCGACCGCGCGCCGGGAGTCGCCGCGAACCCAGCCGACCTTGACCCGCATGCGGCCGGCCGCATCCGAGATCACTGCCGGCGCGGTGTCCTGCGGGGGAGCGGGTGATGCGGGGGCGGTGGTCATTCCGTCGGGATCAGTGGTCGTGGTCGTGGAGGTCGGTGACCGCCGGGGTGGGCGCCTCCTCGCCGATGCGCTCGCGGGCCTCGGCCATCACGTCGGACATCTTGAGCCGGGCCGATTCCGCGGCCTCCTCTGCCTTGCGGGTACCGCGCAGGCTCAGCTCGGCCGCCGAGACCGCGGCCCGGTGCAGCGGGGCCTTCTTCGCGGCCCGGACCACCAGGTCGTAGGCGGCCGCCCCGATGACCCCGTGGGCCAGAAATATGGCTCCCTTCGCCAAGAATCCCTGCACCGCCATCGCGTCAACCTTCCTCGTTCCGTGGGCCGATACCGTGGTAGCGACGTTAACATCGCGATATCGCAATATCAACATGGGTTCCGACCGGCCGGAGCGCGGGCGGGGGCCCGGCTCA
This sequence comes from Mycobacterium sp. TH-M103, assembly GCF_057473785.1. Lineage (NCBI taxonomy): Bacteria > Bacillati > Actinomycetota > Actinomycetes > Mycobacteriales > Mycobacteriaceae > Mycobacterium > Mycobacterium sp. TH-M103. The sequence goes on along the minus strand of NZ_JBYCLG010000302.1, from coordinate 1,280 downwards.
CAGCACCCGGGTGACCTTCTCGGCCTCGATCCGGCGCTGCCGCGCCGCGGGGTCGGCCCCGGTATCCGGCTGCGCCACCTGCACCAGCGACGCGCCGACCGCCAGGATCGCCAGCAGCCCGTCGACCAGTTCGTTTGGCCCGGTCCACGACGCGCTGGACAGCACCCGATCCGCCGACGTCAAACCCCTTGCCGCCGCCGATCTTTCGCAGTCCGCCAGGACTTCGCCGACCGACCGGCCGGCGAGTGCGGGACCCGGGTGGGGTTCGGCGACGATCTGGTCGCCGTGCACGCGCACCGCGGTGGCGTAGTCGGTGACGCCGAACGGCAGGTCCGGCGCGGGGCGGCCGAACGGGTCCAGCGACAGCACCGCCACCTCGCCGCCGTCGACCAACGCGTCGGCCTCGTCCAGGCGTTCGGCGGTGCACAACGCCAGGTCCGCGCCGCCGTCGAGCACGACCTGCGCGCCGATCCACCAGACGCCCAACAGCACCGCGGCGGTCTGCCAGTGCGCCGGCAGCAGGATCGCGACCCGGCTGCTCGGCCCGGCGCCCAGCTCGTCGCGCAACAGGTTGCCGGTCTTGGCGGCCCAGTTGGCCAGCGTCGCCGCGGACAACTCGATGCGCTCGCCGGTCGCGTCGTCGTAGTAGGTGATGCGCGGGCCGACGGGGTCGGTCCGCAGCATCGGTTCCAGGATCGCGCCGGCGAGCGTGCTCAGTTGATGCACTCCGGCTTGTCGGAGCCGGCGGTCAGGATGGGCGAGGGCGCCGGGGCGTCGGCGTCGGCCGCCCCGCCCGCGCTGGACACGTGCGCGGCCGCCGGCTGGCTGTTCTTGCCGCCGCCCAGGCCCGAGCCCGGGCCGCTGTAGTCGTTGGCCAGCACCACGCGCACGGTTCCCGGGGCTATCGAGGTGTCGGCGACCACCGGCAGGCCGCCCAGTTGCTGGGCCACCTCCTGGGCGCCGACGTCGTCGCTCTTGGCCGCCCGCACCTGGCTGGCCTTGACGTGCCCGCCCACGTTGTTGCCGACGGGTCCGGGCGTGAATCCTTTTGCGCTCAACACGTCCGACACCGCCGCGGCCAGTCCGTTGATGTCGGTGTCGTTGACCACGCTGGCGGTGGTCTTGGCGGGGGTGAAGGCCAGTTCCTCGGTCTTGCCCTCGTCCTGGTTGTGCAGCAGGCCGCTGACCCAGTCCTGCACCTGGTGCGGGTCCACCCGCACCACGCTCTGCATGCCGTCGTCGCTCCAGCCGGCGCCGTCGAGCACCGGGATGGTGGCGAA
>NZ_JBYCLG010000301.1:0-9586 GCF_057473785.1 Mycobacterium sp. TH-M103 | reverse complement strand
GTGCCGGAGAAGTATCTGGTGCTGCATGCCGCCCGGCCGGAGCTGCGGTGGAACGTCGTGTGGTCGTTCCACCTGCAGCCACACTGGGAGGACCGCGTCCGGCTGCTTACCCGCGCCAGGATCTCGCTGCGCCACCCGGGCGAGGTGTTCGCCATGGAGCTGGTCCGGCCGCTGATCGCGCTGACCACGCGGGGCTTGTTGCTGGGCATCAAGCACCGCGTGGAACGACTGCCCGCGCCCGGACCGGTGCGGTCGCGCAGCGCTGCCGAGAACAATTGAGGCACAGACGGTTTTGAGTGACGGGGTCCGGATGCCGCGGTCCGGGCCCCGTCCGGATCTGGCTATTTGGTCGCGATCTTGACGTGCTTTTCGGCGGGTGCCGGCTTCGGGACCGCCACGGAGACGCTCAGGATGCCCTTGTCGTAGGTCGCCTTGATGTCGTCCTCGTCGGCGCCGGCCGGCAGCGACACGGTGCGGACGAACGAGCCGTAGGAGAATTCCGACCGGCCGTCGAATTCCTTCTTCTCACTGCGTTCGGCTTTGATGGTGAGTTGGCCGTCGCGGACGGTGATGTCGACGTCCTTGGCCGGGTCGACGCCGGGAATCTCTGCACGGACCTCGTAGCGGCCGTCCTTCATCTCGTCTTCCAGCCGCATCAGCCGGGTGTCGAACATCGGGCGGATCCCGGCGAACGACGGGAATCCCGCCAGCAGGTCGGAGATCTCGGGGAACAGCGTATGCGGCTTCTGCGCCGCGGGAAGGGTACCGGTCATCATGTGCTCCTAGTGTGTGTTCCGGTGACACGACGTCTCCGATCCGACCACGGCACCGGGCGGCACGGTAGGGACCGAAGTCCTCATTGGGCGTCGGTTCGGCGAATTCCGGTCGAACGCGGGGATGCGCGGGTGATGACCAGAACGCCGCGGGCCACCGGGTGGCCGGCGAGTGTGCGACGGCGCGACGGGCGTCCGGCGCCCATCGATCCGTCACGCATCGAGATGGCGGTCGCCCGCGCCGCGCGCGGTGCCCGGATCGGTCGTCGACGCGCTGTCGCGGCGGCCCCGCGGCGCCGTCCCCACCGTCGAGGAGATCCATAACCTGGTCGAGGGGCAACTGGTGGCCGCGGGCCGGAATGACGTTGCCCGCAAGTACATCCCCTAGCGTCGGCACCGCGCCGAGGTGCGCGCCGCCAAGGCGCTGATCGGGGTGCGTGACGAGCTGAAGCCGACCGTGGCCGCGGTGACCGTGCTGGGCGAACGCTATCTGCTCCGGGATGAGCGCGACAGGACGGCCGAATCCACGGGCGAGATGATGGACCGGACCGCCACGTGCGTCGCGGCGGCCGAGGACGACCACCGGCGTGGCACCTCGGCGCGATGGGCGGAACGGTTCTCGGCGGCGCTGCGGACCGGCTCGTCGAGGTCAGGCAATTGGCCGTGCGGTTCCTCGACGCCGCGGTGTCCAAAACGGTCAACTTTCCGGCCGACGCGACCGTCGACGTCCGGGCCATCTATAGGGCCTACTGTCGGCCGCTGCCGGCTTCAGCGGCGCCTGCATCGGCCACACCTGCCAATTCTGAGCTTTGCGGTGCCGATTGGCCGCCCCGGCGAGGTCAAACGACCCTAGTAGCGGCAACGGCGCGGTCCTAACTTCGATACGGGACGGATGCATACACGGGCCGAAGCGGCCACCCGACAGGGGTTTTGGAGGTTCGAGATGGGAGATGCGATCCCGCTGGGGCGAATCGCCGGTTTTGCGGTGAAAGTCCACTGGAGCGTCCTGGTCATCCTGTGGCTGTTCACCTGGAGCCTGGCAAGCACGTTGCCCGGCACCGTCAAAGGGTATTCGCCGGCCGGCTACTGGTTGGCCGGCGCGTGCGGTGCCCTGGTGCTGCTGGCCTCGTTGCTGGCCCACGAGCTCGCACACGCCGTCGTCGCCCGCCGCGCGGGTGTGTCCGTGGGCGGGGTGACGCTGTGGCTGTTCGGCGGTGTGACGACGCTCGGCGGTGAGGCCAAGACCCCCAAAGCGGCCTTCAGGATCGCCATCGCCGGCCCGGCCACCAGCCTGGCGCTGGCGGCGATCTTCGGCGGGCTCGTCGCGGCGCTGCGGGCCATGCACGCCGCCCCCGTCGCGGTGGGCGTGGCGTCCTGGCTGGCGATGATCAACCTGGTGCTGGGCCTATTCAACCTGTTGCCGGGCGCCCCGCTGGACGGCGGCCGGGTGCTGCGCGCCTACCTGTGGCGCCGCCACGGCGACATCGTGCGCGCCGGGATCGGCGCCGCACACGCCGGACGGGTGCTGGCATACGTCCTCATCGCGTTGGGTCTGGCCGAATTCGTGACGGGCAGCCTCGTCGGCGGTGTCTGGCTGGCGTTCATCGGTTGGTTCATCTTCGCCGCCAGCCGCGAGGAGGAGACCCGCATCTCGACCCAGCAGCTGTTCGCCGGGGTGCGCGTGGCCGACGCGATGACGGCCCGTCCGCACAGCGCGCCCGGATGGATCAGCGTGGACGACTTCATCCAGGGTTACGTGCTGGGCGATCGCCATTCGGCGTATCCGGTCGCCGGGCGCGACGGCGCGATCGTGGGGCTGGTGACCTTGGCACAGCTGCGCGGCCTCCCACCCGCCCGGCGCGCCACCACGAGCGTGAGCGACATCGCACTACCCTTGCACGCGGTGCCGACCGCGACACCGCAGGAGCCGCTGAGCGCCCTGCTCGAACGGATGGCGGCGGCCGGTCCGCGCAGCCGGGCCCTGGTCGTCGACGGTGGTCAGGTGGTCGGGATCGTCACCCCCAGCGACATCACCCGCCTGCTCGACGTCTACCGGCTCGCCCAAGCCGAGCAGATTCGCGCCCTCGAGCGCGGGAACGCCGAAAACTATTCCGGCGCAGGAAGTGCCGGGTTCTGAGGAGCCGGCCATGAAACCGATCGTCGTGGGCATCGACGGCTCGCACGCGGGGATCGCGGCCGCGCTCTGGGCGGTCGACGAAGCCATCGGCCGCGGCACGTCGCTGCGACTCGTCTCGGTGATCAAGCTGAGGCACCCGTCCCCGGGCGACTACGCCCGCGACCTCGAGCACGCCGAAAAGGCGCTGCGCGAGGCGCGATCAGCGCTCGAGGCCGCCGGAAAACCCGTCGGCATCGAAACCGACATCCCGCGCGGCCCGGCCGGCCCGATGCTCGTGGAGGCGTCGCGCGACGCCGGGATGGTGTGCGTCGGCTCCGTCGGGATCGGGCGCTACGCCAGCGCGATCCTGGGCTCGGCGGCGGCCGCGCTCGCCGAGAAGGCGCACTGCCCGGTCGCTGTGCTGCGCACCGGCGCCGAGCAGCCGCCGCCCGACATCGACTGGGTGGTGGTCCGCATGACCGACGAACCCGGCAACGACGCCGTCGTCGAATGGGCCGCGTGGGAGGCGAGGCTGCGGCGGTCGCCCATGCTCGTCCTGGGCGGCCGGCCCGAGGAGCTCACCGAACACGCCGACGGCGCGTTCGAGGACCGGGTGCGGGACTGGCGACAACGCCACCCCGAGGTGCGCGTCTACCCGGTCACCACCAGGGACGCCATCGCCGACTTCCTGGGCGCGAACGACGAGCGGGTACAGCTCGCGGTCATCAGCGGACCCGAGGCCGCACAGCTGGCACGGCTGATCGGCCCGCACGGACATCCCCTGTTCCGCCACCCCGAGTGCTCGGTGCTCGTCGTCCGCGCGTAGCCGGGCAGGTGACATTTGGCACTTCTGGGCCCGACCCCGGGACGGGATGATCACCGGATCCGCGGCGCGATCTGACAGGGAGGGTGGCTGACGGTGGACGGTGACCGCACGTCTCGGATCTGGACGTCGATCGCGATGCTCGCGCGCCGCGAGGGGACCGCCATGACGGACCGACGAGTGCCTGGCGTGCGTGGAGGCGGTCGGCGTGAGCGGTGCGCGCCTGCTGCTGGCCGGGGAAGTGAGGTCGCTGGAACCGTGTACGTCACGGATGCGCGTGCCGGGAGATCGAGGAACCCAGGAACAGCTGGTGGACGCCCTGGTCCACGCCGACGCTGGTACGGCTGCGCGCATACTCCTACGCGCACCAGCAGCGGCTCACCGAGGTCGCGGGTCCCGTGGTGGAACGACGACTGCGATTCTCGGACGCCGCGGAACCCGCCACGGACAGCGGCGGCAGGCCACAGGGATGAGTGAGCCGCAGCTTGCTATCGCGGAAAGCTCTGCCCAACTGTCTGATACGCTCGTCGACGACTTCGACCTGGTCGAGTTCCTGCACTCGGTGACCGTGCACGCGCAACGAGCCCTCGGCGTCGAGGCGGTCGGACTGCTGCTGGCCGACAACCACGGCGGACGCAACGTCGTCGCCGCATCCGGCGAGCGGGCGCGGGGTGCTCGAGCTGTTCCAGTTTCAGCACGCCGAGGGATGCGCCGCGACCCCGCCGCCGCCGACGTGGTGGTGAGGTGAAGCCGTTTGCGGCCAAGCCTGTTCGGCTAACGGACGACCATTACCGGGACCCGCGCCAGCTGGGCGACGGTCTCGCCGACCGAACCCACCAGCAGCCCGGCGAACCCGCCCCGGCCCCGGCTGCCGACCACCACCAGCTGCGCCTGTTCGGCCTCCTGGACGAGCCGTCGCGCCGGCTGGGCCTCCACCACGACGCGGCGCACGTGCACGTCCGGATACCGTTCCTGCCAACCCGCCAACCGCTCGGCCAGCACCTCCTCGGCCACGGACTGCGTTGCGGGCCAATCGATTCCGGGCCATTCCGAGACGTCCAGGTCACTCCATGCATGCAGCGCGGTCAGGCCGACGTGCCGGCGCGACGCCTCGTCGAACGCGATCGCGGTCGCCGACTCGGACGCGGGCGAGCCGTCGATGCCGACCAGCACCGGCGCCCCGGCCGGTTGCGGCCTCGACGGATCCTCCTCGTGGACGATCACGACCGGGCAGTGCGCGTGGCGAAGCAGCGCGGAGCTGACCGAACCGAGCAGCCGGCCGGGCCAGCGGCCGCTGCCCTGCGCGCCCGCGACCATCAGCCCCGCGTGTTCGGACAGGTCGATCAACGCCGGAAGTGCTCCGGACGTCAGGATCTCGGTGTGGATGGCGGGGGGACCGCCGTGTTCGGTCGCCCCTTCGACCACCTCGAGCGCCCCGTCGACCAGTCGGCGACCGTGATCCTGCTGCCAGCGCATCACCCCGGCGGGCATCGGCGTTCTCAGCCAGGTCGACATCTCGGGCGACACCGCATGCACGAGCGTGAGCGGCGCCTTGCGCAACTCCGCGTCGCGCGCGGCCCACTGCACCGCCACCCTGGCGGCGGGCGAGTCGTCGATGCCGACGACGATCCCCATCGGCCCGGTAGATCCCGTCGGTACGTGCTGCGATGACATGGCCCGTCCTCTGTGCCTCGATGGCTGATCGGCGATCCGTCTCGGCCCGGCCGAGGTTGGCCGTGCCGCTGACTCACGACCGTATTGAGCCGCCCACGGCTCGGTCAGAGGCGTTTGTCACCATCCCGGCGGGCGCAGGTCCCGCGGGTCCGGTCTTTCTACGAACGGTATTGTTGAAAACCCGGCACGCGCGGTGCGCGGGCCGGCAGTTCTGAAGGAACATGATGGTCGAGGTCACGTCAGTTCGGGAATCGGTCGGGCGCCGCCGCAGGGTGCTGCAGGTGTTGCGGGCGTCGCCCGAGCCGATGAGCATCGCCGCGATCGCCGAGGTGCTGCGCGTGCATCCCAACACCGTCCGGTTCCACCTCGACATACTCCTGGGCGACGGCCAGGTCGAGCGGGTCGAGCCGGGCCGCAAGGGACCCGGGCGGCCGGCGCTGATGTTCCGGGCGGTCCGGCAGATGGACCGCGGGGGAGCGCGGCACTACCGGATGCTCGCCGAGATCCTGGCGGAAGCGCTTGCCTCCGAGCGGGATCCGCGCGCCAAGGCCCTGCGCGCCGGCCGCGCCTGGGCGCGGAAGACCCAGTCCGCCGCGCAACCGCCCGGTGGGGCGGCCCTCGGCGCCGAAGAAGCCGTCGACCGGCTGGTCGACCTGCTCGACGATCTCGGCTTCGCCCCCGAGCGCCGGACGATCGACGGCCGGGAGCAGATCGGCCTGCGGCACTGCCCCTTCCTGGAGATCGCCGAGAACGGGACCGGCATCGTCTGTCCCGCTCATCTCGGCGTGATGCAGGGCGTCCTGGCGGCCTGGGAGGCGCCGGTCTCGGTGGTCAGCCTCGACGCGTTCGTCCAGCCGGACCTGTGCGTGGCGCACCTAACGGCACGGGCGGACGCCCGATGAGCGGCGCGCCGGCTGTCGCCGTCGCGGTCACCTTCGTCTGGCTGGGCATGGTGTCGGCCATCTCGTTTCTGGAAGCGCCGCTGAAGTTCCGCGCGCCCGGCGTCACGCTGCCGCTCGGCCTGGGCATCGGTCGCCTGGTCTTCCGCGTGCTCAACGCCGTGGAGATCGCCTTCGTCGTCGTCGTCGTGGCGGTCCTGACCACCGCCCCGATGCCGGCGCGGGCCGCCGTGGCGCTCGGTGCGGCCGTTGCCGCGCTGCTGGTCCAGGTGCTGGCGGTGCGTCCCGCGCTGACCCGTCGGTCCGACCGGGTGCTCGCCGGCCTGGACGCACCGCGCTCCCGCGCCCACCACGTCTACATCGGTTTGGAGGTGGTCAAGACGATTGCATTGGTCGTAGCGGGGATATCCCTACTAGCCGGCTGACCGTTCGACAAACCACCCCCAACCAAGGGACTCGATCTATGGAATCCATCTCTTTGACCAGCCTGGCCGCCGAAAAGCTGGCCGAGGCCAAGAAGTCGCACAGCGGGCGCGCCGCGCACACCGTGCACGGCGGGCACAGCCACGAACTCCGCCAGACCCTGCTGGCCCTGCTCGCCGACCACGACCTGTCCGAGCACGACGGGCCCGCGCAGGCGACGCTGCAGGTGCTGCAGGGACACGTGCGGTTGACGGCCGGGGATGACGCCTGGGAGGGCAGGTCCGGGGACTACGTCGAGATTCCGCGGGAGCGGCACGCCCTGCACGCGGTCGAGGACTCGGTGGTCCTGCTGACCGTGCTGAAAACCCTTCCGTCGGCTGCCCCCTCGTAGGCGGGCGTCACACCGCGCGCAGGTAGCGCCTGGCGATGAGGCGCTGGCCCAACGACACCACCGGCCGGCCCGCCCTGCTCCACCAGGTCGCCGGCCGGGAGAACGACGACACCTCCGCGAACACCGCGGAGGTGGCAGGGTCGTGGCGCACGACGAAGCACTCCTCGCCGGACTCCGGGTGACCCGGCAGCGTGCCGTAGCCGAATCCGCGGATGTCGGGTTCGTCGACGACGTACACCACGCGGCACGGAGCGGGCAGGAAACCCAGCCGCACCACCACGATCGCGTCCAGGACCACGGTCTCCGAGCTCGCCTGCACCCGCAGGCCCGACCCGCGCTGCATCCCCCAGTGCATGACGGCGTCGGCGGCCTGCTCGAATCGTTGCCGCCCGCTGCCGATCCGGGCCTCCACGTGGAGGTGGCCGTACCCGGCGGGCCGCTGGCCGGCGGCCGTCGCGCCCACCTCCGGGTACGTCAGCGGAAGTTCCTCCAGGGAGCGTAGGTCCACCCGCCCAGCTTGCCACGGCAAGACGGGCGCCCGGCCTCCCGGCGTACGGTCGAGAGGTGACCACACAGACTGTTGCCCACGCGTCCGGAACGTTCACCATCGGCGGCGACCTGACCGTCAACCGCCTCGGCTTCGGCGCCATGCGCCTGACCGGCAAGGGCGTGTGGGGTCCGCCCACCGACCGCGACGAGTGCGTCCGGGTGTTGCGGCGCGCCGTCGAACTGGGCGTCGACTTCATCGACACCGCCGACTCCTACGGCCCCTACGTCTCCGAGGAGATCATCCGCGAGGCGCTGCACCCCTATGACGGTCTGGTGATCGCGACCAAGGCCGGGCTGCTGCGCACCGGCCCGGACGTCTGGATCCCGCTGGGCAACCCGACGTACCTGCGCCAGGAATGCGAGATGAGCCTGCGCCGCCTCGGCGTCGACACCATCGACCTCTACCAGCTGCACCGCATCGACCCGGACTTCCCGCTGGCCGACCAGTTGGGCGAGCTGGTGGCCATGAAGAACGAGGGCAAGATCCGCCACATCGGCCTGTCGGAGGTCAACGTCGACCAGCTCAACGCGGCCCAGCAGATCACCGAGATCGTGTCGGTGCAGAACATGTACAACCTGTCCGCCCGGGGCGCCGAGCCGCTGCTGGACGCCGCGACGAGCCAGGGCATCGGCTTCATCCCGTGGTTCCCGCTGGCCGCCGGACCGCTCGCGGACCCCGAGGGGCCGCTGCAGCACATGGCCGCCGAGCACGACGTGACACCGTCGCAGCTGGCGTTGGCCTGGCTGCTCAACCGCTCACCGGTGATGTTGCCGATCCCGGGCACCTCCAAGGTGGCCCACCTGGAGGAGAACGTGGCCGCCGCCGAGATCGAGCTGAGCGAACAGGAGGTCGAGCTGCTCGGGGCCATCGGGGAGCAGAACGCCTGACCGGGTCCGGCGGGTGGGCGGATACGGTGTCCGGGTGACCAGCGAGCAGGCCCGGCACCCCGGCGGGGGATTCAACCCGCCCGAACCGACCACCAAGGGCGGGCCCGACTACGGCCGGTTCGTCGACGCGGTCCGCAGGATGCAGGACCACGCGCGCGCCGCCGACGCGCCCGACGAGGTGATCACCGAGGCCGCCGACCTGCTCGAGAAGGTGTCGGCGCTGCTGAGCCCGTACGACGCCGACGAGTGGCGCTCGCCGTCGGGACGCCGGATGGACCTGCCGATGCGCGGCAACATCCTGTCGATCCCCATGTCGGCGCACAAGACCGACGACGGCCGGATCCGCGGCTGGGCCCGCTTCGCCCGGTACCACCTGGGCCGCAACGGCGCCGTGCACGGCGGTTGTTTGGGCATGCTGTTCGACAGCGTGCTGGGGCTGACGTCCTCGGTGCTCACCGGCGGCCCCTACCAGCGCACCGCCTACCTCAAGATCGACTACCGCCACATCGTGCCGATCGGGAAGGAACTGCAGTTCGACGCGGGCATCGACCGGGTGGACGGGCGCAAGATCTTCGTCTCGGGCCGGCTCAGCGACGGCGACACGTTGCTGACGGAGGCCGATGCGCTGTTCGTGCGGCTCAAGCCTGGCCAGCCCTGAGGAGCCCCGCCCCCGCGCGCTGTCCCGCCGAGAGCGCTCGAAGAGGAGGTTGCCGCAGTGGCGATCGCCGAGCTGACGATGACGGACTTGTTCCGTGCGATGGAGCTGACGGGCGTGTTCAGCAACGCGCTGCCGGACGGTGTATTCGCCCGGAAGGACACACTTTTGGTGTGGCAGGTAACGCACGCACAGCCGACAGACATCGGCGTGCCTCATCTACTTCGAGCGCGTGGCCGATGGTGGTGCCCCAGCTATTTTGAGCGCGTAGCGCGGAAGGCTTGCCCACAACTACCCGGCCGCGCGGCATGAAACCCGACCCACAGAAACGTCAGTAGATCCAATCGGGACGCGGGTCCACTCCGTCGCCATATCCGCCCGGCACAGTGGGCGGC
>NZ_JBYCLG010000300.1:0-9073 GCF_057473785.1 Mycobacterium sp. TH-M103 | reverse complement strand
TCAGGTTGAGCCGGTGTGGCCACCAGTCCTGGTTGCCGCCACCCTCCACGGGATGGTTGAGGTGACCATTCCCGACAGGGCAACCTCCCTGCTGTAGCGCGGTGTTGGCTTCTGCAACGGGTGGGTGTTGCTCTGGCATGGCATCACCTCCTCAGATGAAATTGCCGGGTCGTGATCGTGGGTGTGGTCACAACACGTCTGTGCGGCAGCGGCCGGCGTGGCGACCTCGGCCACGGGCTGCCCCGCGCAGGTCCGGCAGAAACCCCAATAGATGACTTCGCTCTCGTCGAACAAAAACCCGCACTCGTCGGAGGGGATCAGGCAGGCCCTCGCGCCGATGGAACAGTCGACGTCGGCAATGGCGCAGCATCCGCGGCAGACGAAGTGGTGGTGGTGGTCGACCCGGGTCTCATAACGCGCGACCGATCCCGACGGCTGGAACCGTCGCAGCAGACCCACCTCGGTCAGGGCGTGCAGGACGTCGTACACGGTCTGCCGCGACACGTCCGGCAGGTCGGCGCGAACGATGCCGAAGATCGATTCCGTGTCGGCGTGCGGGTTCGCCTGGACGGCCCAGAGGATGCCGACCCGTGGGCGGGTTACCCGCAGGTCGACCCTGCGCAACTGCTCCGCATAGACCGCCATCCCAGGCATACCGTTAATATGACGCTCCATTTTGGAACCATTCAACAGGTCACCCCCCCTTTCTCTGCGCGGTTACGCCTCGACCACGCTCGAACTCCCGGTTCGCGCGAGTTAACTGAAAAGCTAATTAGTGCACCCCGATCACCGTAGAGCCCTTAGATCCTTGTGGCGAGAATCTACCGAATTCTCCGACCGCACACAGCAAACCGTCCGTCATAATTTTCCGGGACTTTCGGGCCCGGAGGAGCGATCGACTTTCGCAGCGCGCTATTCGCAACAGCCGCCCCGTAATTCGCCGCTTTCAAGCCCTCCGGTACGCGTCGCGGAGGCATCGGGGTCCCGGTGGTAATCGCCGCCCGCAGCTAGCCTGGATTTTTCGCGCGACCAGCAGGCTGGAGGTGACCTTGTGTAGGTGATCTTTGGTCGTAAAGCTCGTCGTCGCTTGCCGGTGTGAGTCCGGTCCGGGTAGCTGTCAGGAGGCCCGGTAGCAGACTGGCGGCTTGGTCTGGAAACGGGTCAGGTCGAAGCCCAGTGTCGAAAGCCCTTGAGGGGGAGCGACTGAGCGGTCCGTAGCATGACGCGAAGCCTGCGGCGTCGTTAGAGGTCCGTCCGTTAGGGCGGGTGCAGGGAGTGCCGAGCCCCCGAAATCAGGGCGAAGGCCATGGAAGGCGCTGAAGACCTGAATGTGCAGGCGCTGAAGAACTCCCCGGCGTATGGGTGCGTGTGATCACCTGAATTGGCCCCGGTTGGGTCGTTTTTCTTCACGAATTTTGGCTCCGCCTGGGCGGTGATTCGCTGCGCGGTGGGGTCAGCGTGTCGTCGCGAATATTGGCCCCACCCGGGATGCGATTTCCACGTCAGTCGTCATCGGCGTGGAGGTTCGGGAATGGTGCGGTCGAGGGTGGAACTGTTCGAAAAGATCAGGCGTGACAGGCGGGTCGAGGAGTTGTCGATCCGCGAGTTGGCCCAGCGGCATCAGGTGCATCGGCGTACGGTGCGCCAGGCGTTGGCTTCGGCCCTCCCGCCGCCGCGTAAGGCCTACGCGCGCCGGTCGCGGCCGGCGATCGACCCGTATGTCGAGGTGATCGACTCGTGGCTGCTGGGCGACCGAGAGGTGCCGCGCAATGCCGCGGTACGTGTCGGCGATCGCGGCGCGCTTGTCGGCGTCGGTGACCACCAGCCAGCGCCAGTCCTGCGCGTTGCTTGCCGTAGGCGCCTGGATCGCCAGCCGAATGCATTCGAGGATGACGTCGCGCCCGACCGGCCGGTCCAGGTCGAGGCGCTTGCGCACCGCGCGGGTGGTGGTCAGTAACTCGTCGACCGAGGCAATATCCATGCCGTCCTTCCCAGCCGTTACCGAGCCGAGCAAACCAGAAGCCCGCCCCGGCTGTCTAGACCGCCGGTGGCGCCGTCGCCCGGTTCAGGATGCGGGTGGCGTCGCAGACCATCTCACCGACGATGCCGGCGGCCGGGCGCACGTCGCGGATGCGACCTATCGCCTCGCCGACGAGCACGGTGACGACGTCGAAATCCTCTGCGTCGACAGCCTTCTGGAAGGCGCTCACCATCTCCGGCAGGCGTGCCCGCAGGCCCGCCTCGTCGCCATGCCACGCCTCGATGAACGCGTTGCGCACCAGCCGCGCATCGTAGCCGTCGGGCCAATCCTTCTCGCGCACAAAGTCATAAACCCGGGTGCGGAGGGTGTCGTCGCCGCTCGCGGCGATGCCCCGAAGGTGGGCCCGTTGCGACACCAAGGCCTCGGGGGTCGCCCAGAACCTGGTGCCGACGAGCGCGCCGTCGGCCCCGAGCGCCAGCGCCGCCGCCAGGCTGCGGCCGTCGGCGACCCCGCCGGCGGCCACCACCAGCGTTTCGGGGCAGCGTTCGGCGGCGAGGTCGACGACGTCGGGCACCAACGTGAAGGTCGAACGCGCGCTCATCCCGTGCCCGCCCGCCTCGCCGCCCTGAGCCACGAGGACGTCCGCGCCGGCATCCAGGGCCCGGCGCGCCTGCTCGAGGTTCTGCACCTGGGCGGTGAGCGGAACACCGGCCGCGCGGATGCGATCGGCGAACGGGTCCAGGTCGCCGAACGACAACATGACGGTCACCGGTTGCCGGCCAAGAGCAACGTCGAGCACCCCGGGATCGCGCGCCAGGCTCCAGGTGATGAACCCGCACCCGACCCGTGCGCCGTCGGCCTCGCCGATCTGCGTGCGCAGCCATTCGGCGTCACCGTATCCGCCGCCGATCAGACCGAGACCGCCCGCCCGGGTCACTTCCGCCGCGAGCCGGCCCCCCGAGACCAGGGCCATCGGCGCCAACATGATCGGGTGGTCGATGCCGAAGAACTCGGTGAGCCGCGTCGTCAATGGCATGCAACCGACGGTAGGCCTTCCCGGTGCGCCGACCGCGCGCACCCGACGCCGAGAGTTCGGAACAGTACGCCCGCCGATCAGGCGAGCGGTGCCAGGCCGGAGCGAACCAGGTCCAGGCTCGTGGCCACGAGGTCGCCGAGATCCCCGGTGTAACCATGGCGGCCCCAGTTCTCCAACCGCCACGACCAGGGCCGCCGCCAGCGCAGAGCCGGCAACCTCGGCGGCCAGGTCGATGTCGGCGACGTCGGGGTTGCGAGTCTCGACGAAGTCGGTCAGCACTCGGGCGAACGACGACTGCACCACCCGCAGGTGGCCGGCGATCCGCTCGGCGATGATCAGCTCCGCGCGTGCCGCCGCCGCATGGCGGACCACCTCGCGATCGTGCGGGAAAGCCGCCACGCTGGCCCGCACAGCGTCGAACAGCGCTTCAGCGGCAGGACGGCGCGCGAGGGCCTCGGCCAGCCATTCCAGCTGCGTCTCGTAATCCTGGACCAGCACCGCTTCCTCGGTCGGGAAGTGCCGGAAGAAGCTGCGTTCGGCGACACCGGCATGCCGGGCCAGCTCGGTCACGGTGACGTTGGCAAAACCCTTGCGCGCGAAGCTGTTCAACGCGGTTTCGCGCAGCGCCTCGCGCGTCGAGCGCCGGCGTAGCTGGTGGCGGTTGATCGGCGCGGTCATCTCCCGGCCGATGGTGAGTGCGCGGGATGCTCGCGTTCCTGGCCGTCAATTCGACCTACCGCGGCCCCTATACGCCGGGCAGCGCCACCTGCCTGGCGTTCGCCCTCGCGGTGCCGGGCGACAGCACCGCGATGATGACCAAGCTCGAAGGCGGGATCGGCGCGCTCACCGATTAGCTGCGCGAGTTGTTCGTCTCCCACGATGGCGAGCTGCGATTCCGGCCAAGGTCGAGCAGATCCTGGTCGAGGATGGCGCGGTGACCGGTCTACGGCTGCGGGACGGGTCGACGCTCACCGCACCGGTCGTGGTGTCCAACCACTCGCCCAACGTCACCCTCGCCGAACTCGTCGCACCGGAACTCGTGCCCGCGGAGCTGATTTCGCGCGTCTCGCAGCGCGATCACCGCGCCTCGTTCGTGCAGCTGCACTTCGCCCTCGACGGGCTGCCCGAATTCGCCCCGCCCTGCGACTTTTTGAACGAGCCGGGTATGCAGCAGTCGGTCGGCATCTTCGGCTCCCCGGAAGAACAGCAGCTGCAGTGGGAGGTGCGCCGGCGCGGCCTCGTCCCGGACAACCCGTCGATGGGATGCAGATCCCCTCCGCGCACGACCCGAGCATGGCGCCACCCGGGAAGCGCGCCGCCAGCGCGTACGCCTACGCCTTCCCGGTCGAAGCCGACCGCCAGCAGCACGGTCATCTAAAAAGATGATGTCTCAACGCGTTATCGACAAGATCACCCGGTTCGCCCCCGCCTTCGAGGACATCCTGATCCGCCACATCACGTTCGCGCCCTACCACATGCAGACCATGTTCGCCGCCCCCGACGGCGACTTCTGCCATGGCTTGCCGCACCCGGACCTGATGGGCCCGAACCGCCCGGGCGCCAGGGGTTTTCTCGACTCCCGGTTCCGATCGGCAGCCTCTATCTCGGCGGCGCGGGCTGCCATGGCGGGCCGGGAATTACCTTCACCCCCGGCTACAACGCCGCCTATCAGGTGCTCGACCACGCGTCGTGAGTCGTCGATGCGCCCTCAGGCCCCGAACGTGCCGGTGAGCTGGGCCTGCGCGACGGCGGCGCCCGCGATCGTCTGGGCCGCCCGCGGCCCGGCCAAACCCCCGGGCAGCTCGTAGGCGGCGGGCAGCTGGTAGAGGGTGAACCGGTAGTGGTGCACCCCGCTGCCCGGCGGCGGGCACGGCCCCATATATCCCGCACGGCCGCCCGAGTTCGGCAGGCTGGTCCCGCCGCCGGGGGTCTGGCCCTCCGCGGTGCCGCCAGGTCCGGGCGGGATGCCGACCACGATCCAGTGCACATAGGTGCCGCCGACGGCGTCGGGATCGTCGACCACCAGGGCCGCCCCCAGCGGCGCCGACCACGTCAACGGGGGCGCGGTGTTTGCCCCCTTGCAGGTGTAGCGGACCGGGATGGGCGCCCCGTCGGCGAAGGCGGGACTGCCGATCGTCACCGGCCCCTCGGCGGGAGCCTCGGGAACGCTCCGGGCGACCGTCGTCAGCTTCGGCGTCGCCGGCGCCGTCATCTTGCTGCCGCCGTGGCCGCCGCAGCCGGCCTGCGTCAGCGCCAGCGCGAGCCCTACGCCTGCCAGTGCGATGCGCCGTGCGGTAACCGATGTCGACTTCATAAGGAGAGTGTCGCCGACGGCGGGCGCGGAATAAAGGTCTTTTGCCGGCCACGAACGTGGGCCGGCTACGCGCCGCCCTTGTTCACCTCGAGCACCCGCTTACGCAGGCCCTGGGTGGCCGTCTCCATCAGGCTCTTGGCTCCTCTTTTGACCAGGAATCCCGGGACCGGCGCCAGGAGGTCGACGGTCAGTTCGAAACGGACCCGGGTGGAGTCGCCTTCGGGAATCAGGGTGTAGCGACCGTCCTGCGCGCGTTGCTGTTTGGCGCTGACCAGCGTCCAGCTCACCCCGTCGTCGTGCACCTCGTAGGCCAGTTCCTGCTCGTCGCTGACGCCCACCAGTTTGACCACCTGCCGCGACCTGCTGGGGTGGCCCGCGTCGTCGCGCTCCAGGACCTCGACCTTGCGATGCACCGAGGACCACTCGGTCAGCGACTCCAGATCGAACAGCACGTCCATGATCTGGTCGGGTGTCGCCTCGATGACGACTTCGCGGGACTCGGTGACAGCCATGCGACGAAGATAGCCACTGGGGGGCCGCTCGAAACTCGGTTTGCGACTACCGTCTGCACTCGTGAATTTCGCCTGGGAGCAGTTGACCGCCGGCGTGCATCGCTGCCGGCTACCGTTCTGCGACGTCACGGTGGGGCTGGTGCTGGGCGGTCGCGGGGCCCTGCTCGTCGACGCCGGCTCCACGCTCACCGAGGCGGCGGCCCTCGACGCCGACGTGCGACGGCTCACCGGCCGAGCGGTCACCCATATCGCGTTGACCCACAAGCATTTCGACCATGTCCTGGGTTCCTCGTTCTTCGGCGCGGCCGACGTCTACTGCGCACCCGAAGTCGTCGCGGACCTGACGGCCGGCGCCGGGCACCTCCGCGAGGACGCGCTGCGCCACGGCGCCGACGCGGTGGAGGTCGACCGCGCGGTCGCGGCCCTGCGACCGCCGCGCCACGGCACGAGAGAGGCCGTCGTGGACCTCGGCGGCCGGACCGTGGCGATCACCCACCCCGGCCGCGGCCACACCACCTCCGACCTGGTCGTGGTGGCACCGCCCGCGCACGGTGACGACCCGGTCGTGCTGTTCACCGGCGACCTCGTCGAGGAATCCGCCGACCCCGCGATCGACGCCGATTCCGACGTGGCGGCCTGGCCGGCCACGCTGGACCGGGTCCTCGAGATCGGCGGACCGGACGCCGTCTACGTTCCGGGCCATGGCAAGGTCGTCGACGCGGAGTTCGTCCGCCGGCAGCGGGACTGGCTGTGCCGGCGTGCGGCCGCCGGTCGGGCCTGAGCGCCCCGATCCGGTCGTACGCGGGCTAAACATGTTGTTCCCCAACATTTATCGATGCGGCCGAACCCGGCGTCGGCGATCGTGGGCCCATCGCCGGCCTCGCCCAGCCACCGCGCGGGTGCGCCGCGCCGCGCCGCGAAGGGGTATTTCGACCCCTGATTGAACCGCGGTTGTCAGGGATAGACTCTGGTCCAACGGAACCTGAAGAGGAGCGTAACCCCATGGCCATCATCGACACGGACACCGAGGTCCGGGCACCGTTCGGCGACGACGTCGTCGCCACCCAGCGATACATCGACGGCCCGCGCTTCACCGGCATCACGCGCCTCTACACGGCTCGTCAGGTTGCCGAGCAACGCGGCACCATCCCCGTCGACTACCCCGTGGCACGGGAAGCGGCGGCGGCCTTCTACGAGCGGCTGCGGGAGCTGTTCGCGGCGAAGAAGAGCATCACGACCTTCGGGCCCTACTCACCCGGCCAGGCCGTGGCCATGAAGCGGATGGGCATCGAAGGCATCTACCTGGGCGGCTGGGCGACCTCCGCCAAGGGCTCCACCACCGAGGACCCCGGGCCCGACCTCGCCAGCTACCCGCTGAGCCAGGTGCCCGACGACGCCGCGGTCCTGGTGCGCGCCCTGCTCACCGCCGACCGCAACCAGCAGTATCAGCGCCTGCACATGAGCGAGCGCCAGCGCGCCGCGGCGCCGGAATACGACTACCGGCCGTTCATCATCGCCGACGCCGACACCGGCCACGGCGGTGACCCGCACGTGCGCAACCTGATCCGCCGCTTCGTCGAGATCGGCGTGCCGGGCTATCACATCGAAGACCAGCGCCCCGGCACGAAGAAGTGCGGGCATCAGGGCGGCAAGGTCCTGGTGCCGTCCGACGAACAGATCAAGCGCCTCAACGCCGCCCGGTTCCAGCTCGACATCATGCGGGTGCCCGGCATCATCGTCGCCCGCACCGACGCCGAGGCGGCCACCCTGATCGACAGCCGCGCCGACGAGCGCGACCAGCCGTTCCTGCTGGGCGCCACCAACCTCAACATCCCCTCCTACAAGGCCTGCTTCCTGGCGCTGGTCCGGCGCTTCTACGAGCTGGGCGTCAAGGACCTCAACGGGCACCTGCTCTACGCGCTGTCGGACGGCGAGTACGCCACCGCCACCGCCTGGCTGGAGCGCCAGGGCATCCAGGGGCTGGTTTCCGACGCCGTCAACGCGTGGCGGGAGAACAGCGAGACCTCGATCGACGATCTGTTCGACCAGGTGGAGTCCCGGTTCGTGGCCGCCTGGGAGGACGACGCCGGGCTGATGACGTACGGCGAGGCCGTCTCCGAGGTGCTCCAGTTCGGTGAGAGCGAGGGCGAGCCGGTCGCGATGAGCCCCGACGAGTGGCGGCGCTTCGCCCAGCGCGCCTCGCTGTACTCCGCGCGGGAGAAGGCCAGGGAGCTCGGCGCCGACCCCGGCTGGGACTGCGAGCTGGCCAAGACGCCCGAGGGCTACTACCAGATCCGGGGCGGCATCCCGTACGCGATCGCCAAGTCCCTGGCGGCGGCGCCGTTCGCCGACATCCTCTGGATGGAGACCAAGACCGCCGACCTGGCCGACGCCCGCGAATTCGCCGAGGCCATCCACGCCCGGTTCCCCGAGAAGATGCTCGCCTACAACCTGTCGCCGTCGTTCAACTGGGACACCACCGGCATGACCGACGAGGAGATGCGGCGCTTCCCCGAGGAACTCGGCAAGATGGGCTTCGTCTTCAACTTCATCACCTACGGCGGCCACCAGATCGACGGTGTCGCCGCCGAGGAGTTCGCGACCGCGCTGCGGCAGGACGGCATGCTGGCGCTGGCCCGGCTGCAACGCAAGATGCGGTTGGTGGAGTCGCCCTATCGCACGCCGCAGACGTTGGTCGGCGGGCCGCGCAGCGACGCGGCGCTGGCCGCCTCCTCCGGTCGCACCGCGACCACCAAGGCGATGGGCAAGGGCTCCACCCAGCATCAGCACCTGGTGCAGACCGAGGTGCCCAAGAAGCTGCTGGAGGAGTGGCTGACGCTGTGGAGCGAGCACTACCACCTCGGCGAGAAGCTGCGGGTACAGCTGCGACCGCGCCGGGCCGGATCGGACGTGCTGGTGCTCGGCATCTACGGCAACGAGGACGAGCAACTGGCCAACGTCGTCTTCGACCCCATCAAGGACCGCCACGGCCGCAGCATCCTCACGGTGCGCGACCAGAACACCTTCGCCGAGAAGCTGCGCCAGAAGCGCCTGATGACCCTGATCCACCTGTGGCTGGTGCACCGGTTCAAGGCCGACGCGGTCTACTACGTCACGCCCACCGAGGACAACCTGTACCAGACCTCGAAGATGAAGTCGCACGGCATCTTCAGCGAGGTCAACCAGGAGGTGGGCGAGATCATCGTCGCCGAGGTGAACAAGCCCCGCAT
>NZ_JBYCLG010000299.1:0-4945 GCF_057473785.1 Mycobacterium sp. TH-M103 | reverse complement strand
ACTGGGGCCTGGTCGCCGGCAAAACCCAGACCTACTTCCCCTGGGACTCCTGGGACCACCCCTACCCGGCCGTCCCGAAAGTGTGGTTCCACGACCTGCTGGGCCCGAACGGACGGGCCTTCCAGGACACCGAGATTCAAACGATCAAGGCTCTGGCCGCCCCCATGGCGTAAGCGTTGCCGGCAGCTTGCGGGTGCCGGTCGACGCGGTAACGGGGTCGCGAACCCCCGGTGCGCGCGATTTTGTCGAAACGTGCGTTTTCTTGCGGCCCCGACCCCATCATGGCTAGGTACACGCGGACTTGGGGGGAAGCGATGTCGTCTGTGCTTGTGGCGCCGGAGATGCTGGAGGGGGCCGCGGCGGATCTGGCGCGGATCGGTGCGGCGGTGCGCGCCGGCAATCTGGCCGCCGCGGTCCCGACGACGGGCATGGCGGCCGCGGGCGCCGACGAGGTATCGGTGATGGCCGCGGCGCTCTTCGGCGCGCACGCCCGCCAGTACCAGGCGGCGGCGGCGCAGGCCGCGGCGTACTACGAGCAGTTCGTCGGCACCCTGAACGCCGCCGCGGCGTCGTACGCCGATGCGGAGGTGGCGGGCAGCACGCTGCTCGGCGGTGTGCGGTCATTGGTCGCCGACGGCTTCCAGGCCTTGGTCTACGGACCGGCGCACGCCGTCGGCGAGGCCTGGATCGACAGCCCGGCCGGCCGCGTCCTGGACCCGATTATCAACGCGCCCATCGACCTGTTGCTCGGGCGCGCCCTGATCGGCAACGGTGCCGCGGGCACGGCGGCAGCCCCCATCGGCGGCGCCGGCGGCCTGTTGTTCGGCGACGGCGGGCGCGGTTACGGCCCGACCGGAGGCCCGGGGGCCGTGGCCGGCGGCAACGGCGGTAGCGCCGGGCTGATCGGCAACGGCGGTGCCGGCGGTGCCGGGTTCGGCGGTGGGACGGGCGGAGCGGGCGGCGTCGGGGGCTGGCTGATGGGCAACGGCGGCGTCGGCGGGAGTGGCGGTCTCGGCGGTGCCGGCGGCCAGGCGCTGCTGTTCGGCAACGGCGGCGCGGGCACGATCGATGCGGCCGGCGGGCGCGGCGGGTTGTTCGTCGGCAACGCCGGAACCGGTGTGGTCGCGCCATCCGGCGGCGGTGGGCAGCCGATCGTCATCGACTTCGTGCGCCACGGGCAGTCGATCGGCAACGCGCTGAACCTGATCGACACCGGTGTGCCCGGGACCGGGCTCACCCAGTTGGGTCAGCAGGAGGCAACGGCCGTCGCGCACCTGCTCGCGGGCCAGGGGCCCTACGCAGGGATCTTCGAGTCGCAGTTGACCAGGGTCCAGGAGACCGCGGCGCCGCTGGCTTCCCTGCTCCAGGTGACCCCGCAGGTGTTGCCCGGTCTCAACGAGGTCAATGCCGGACTCTTCGACGGCTTGCCGCAGCTGAGCCCGGCCGGTCTGCTGTACCTGCCCGGGCCGCTCGCCTGGACGCTCGGGTTGCCGCTCATGCCGATGCTGGCCCCGGGGTCCATCGACTTCAACGGGGTGGTCTTCGATCAGGGTTTCACCAACGCGCTGCAGACGATGTACGCCACGGCCATGGCCAATCCGGTGCATGCCGCCAACGGCCAGATCACCGACGTCGCGTACTCCAGCGAATTCGCCATCGAGGTCGGGACGCTGATGACCGTCAACAACCCCGATCCCTTGCTCATGCTCACCCACCCGCTGGCCAACACGGGCATGGTCGTGATGCAGGGCGATCCCCAGAGCGGCTGGACGCTGGTCAGCTGGGACGGGGTGCCCGTCCCGCCGGCGTCGTTGCCGACCGAACTCTTCGTCGACGTGCGCAACGTCATGGTGGCGCCGCAGTTCGCGGCCTTCGACGTCGTGGCGGCCCTGCCGACCGGCGATCCGGCGACCATCGTCGACGCGATCGGGAACGGTGCCGATCAGATCGGCGCGGCGGTGACGCAGTTCCCCGGTGCGGTGACCCAGGACATCGTCGACGCCGTCGGCGTGCCCGGCCCGGGCGCTCTGAGCAGCCTGCTGCCCTGACGGCCAGCGGGTTGCGCGTTTTGGCAGCGGATGTTCGCCGGGGGGTGACGCGTGGCTATGTAAGACCGCAGGAACTGCGTTCGACCGCTGTGTCACCGCCGGAGGCCATGACGATGAATCTGCAGCTGAGCGCGCTGGGGGTTGCGGCGTTCGCCGCGACCGGGGCCGGCTTCGCCGTGCCGGCATCCGCGGGCTGCGAGGCCCAGCCGTCCGCGCACTATTGCGACGGGCCGATCAGGGCCGACGGCACCTGGCAGCGCTGCCAGGTCGCGTTCGGGGGGCCGGTGTACGACGCCCAGTCGCGGCTGCAGGGCTGGAAGCCGGACACTTCGCGCCGCTATGAGATCAATCCGGCCGAGCCGTGGCCGGTGACACCGGCCGGGCAGCCGCGCTACCACATCGACCCGTAACCGGCCGCGGCCGGCGAAAAATTTCGCAAAGACGCCGGACGGTTCGGCCGGTCGCAGTACCATTTCGGTGCCATCGGGGGGAACGGCCGGTGGGAGGCACCCTTGTCCTACCTATTTGCGACCCCCGAAGTGTTGGCGTCGGCGGCGGCCGAAGTGGCCGGCATCGGCTCGTCGCTGCGGGCCGCCACTGCGGCGGCGGCGTCCTCGACGACGGCGATCGTCGCCGCGGCCGGCGACGAGGTGTCGGTGGCCGTCGCAAACGTTTTCGGCGGCTACGCCCGGGAGTTCCACGTACTGACCGCACAGACCGTCCTGTTTCACGGCCAGTTCGCCGGCGCGTTGAGCGGGGCGGCGACGGCATACATCGACGGCGAAATCCTCAATGTGTCGCTGCTGATCAAGGGGTTGGAGCAGCAGTTCTTCGACCAAGGGTTCTTCTCCCCCTTCACCTATCTGACGGGGCAACCGCTCTTCGGTAGAGATGCCGTCGGGCCCGCCGTCACCGGGACCACCGGGCCCGGTCTGCTGGGCAGGCTGCTCACCGGCTTCTTCAACGGCACCCTCAGTGCCAGCAGCAGCGGTGTGACGCAGGGAACGGGAACCCCCGGCCTGGTGACCGGGGTCAGGGAGGGGTTCTCCTATCTGCAGCTCGGGGTCGGGCCGCATGGCTATGACGCCCCGGCGCGCTGGTACTTCCCGACGCAGGCAAACGGCACGGTCGATGCGCGCGGTGTCATCTATCTGCAGCACGGCTTCCTGGGGACGGGCGGCTGGTACGGCAGTCTGGCCACCGCCCTGGCGTACGGCACCGACAGCATCGTGGTCGTCCCCACCGTGTCGTCGCTGCCGTTGCCCGGCGGCGCCTGGCTGAGCGGCGCGCAGATGCAGCAGGCCGTCGGATCGTTGTTCCTGGGCAACGAGACGGCGCTCAACCTCAGCGCGAGCCAGGCCGGTTACCACGGGACCCTGCCGCAGAGTTTCATGATCACCGGGCATTCGGCCGGCGGCGGCCTCGCCACGATCGCCGCGGGCGACTACGTCGCCGACCTCGGGACGAACACCGCCGCCAACCACCTTCTCGGTGTCGTGATGTTCGACGGGGTCGCCAACAGCTCCACGGCCTTCGCGTCCGCGGTCGCCAACCTCAAGACGCTCAACATCCCCGACTATGTGGTGGCCGCGCAGCCCCAGGCGTGGAACGCCTATGGCGCCACCACGAATCAACTGGTCAGTCTGTACCCGAATCAGTTCGTCGGGGTCGAGCTGCTCAACGGCTCGCACGTCGACTCGCTGCTGGGCAACAAACCCGTCATCGACTTCATCTCGCAGCTGCTCACCCAGTACTCCCCGGGCGGCGACACCCAGGCTGTCTACACCCTGTCCACGGGCTGGATCAACGACATCTACACCGGGCACGGCCCGCTCAACCCGGACTACGGCCTGTACGGGACCACCGGCGGCTACGTGCCGCCCGGCGGCCAGCAGATCATCCTGGGCCCGGCCACCGGGGTCGTGTTGCCGTAATCGACCGCCGCAGACCCCTTTGCATTGGCCGCGCCGGCGAGCTATCGACGACGCCGGCGGCGGCTTCGGCATCAACCGAGCACGGGTCGATGCCGGACGAGCACGAGGGCGTTTTCAATCCGGCCTTGTGGGGGTCCCACGTTACGCGTAACGTAATCGCATGCAGCCTGGTACGCCTCCGGGCGAACCCTGCCCATCAGGTGGGGTGTTCGGGCTCGGCCCGCGTGTCTGCGAGTATTGCAATGAGCAATTCACCCCCACTCCTGGACCTATGGCCGCCAAGCAGCGATTCTGCTGCACCAAGCACCGTGTCTATGCCAGCCGCTCTCGTGGTGCGCCCACTGCACCGAATGATGCCGGCGGAATGCCTACCGCACCGGACGCCTCTGCCGCCACCGCTGAGTTTGAACAGCGCGTCAAAGCCGAGGTGAAGAAACGCGTCGATCAGTACCGCGCCGAATGTGACGCCAACGTCGCGGCCCACAAGGCCAAGCTCGACGCCGACTTCGCAGCTCACAAAGCCAAGCTCGCCGCCGCCAAAGGACTGATCACGCCGGACGAGTACAACGTGATCCGGTCCTGCCTACACCCGGACAGCCGCGCGTCGGCAAGCGATAAGAAACTGGCGCGGGCGTTCCGCGTATTCAACGATCCCCTGATCAAGGCGTTGCTCGTCAAGTGATTCCAGCTCTCCGGAGGCGGCAGCTCCCAAGCTGCGATCATTCGCCACTTGTGGCATCCCCGGCAGCCACCGCATCGAGTTCCCGCACCTCGGCACCCTGGGGCATCTGCGGCTCAGTGTCACCGAACTCGGCCAGCCGGTCCGGTCCACGGCGCGGTGTCGCGACCGATGCGGTGCAGAAAGCCAGAGCCCCCTGTCAGGATTGAACTGACGACCGCTCGCTTACAAGGCGAGTGCTCTACCACTGAGCTAAGGAGGCCGGTGAAACCGGTGCCAGCCTA
>NZ_JBYCLG010000298.1:0-5317 GCF_057473785.1 Mycobacterium sp. TH-M103 | reverse complement strand
CCGCGGGCCTGCGCCACCGACGCCGCGAACACCTGTAGCGGGACGGTCGACAGGAGGGGCTGCAGAAGTGTTGACACCGACGGAATTTCGATCAAGTGGTCGGCATACGGGCGGACGGTGTCGTCGCCCTCCTCGGCGATGACGATGGTGACCGCGCCGCGCGTCTGGATCTCGCGGATGTTGGACAGCAGCTTGGCGTGCAGCGTGGCCTGCCCCTTGGGCGAAGGCATGATGACGATGACCGGCAGGTCGTCCTCGATCAGTGCGATCGGGCCGTGCTTGAGCTCGCCGGCCGCGAACCCCTCGGCGTGCATGTAGGCCAGTTCCTTGAGCTTGAGCGCGCCTTCCAGCGCCACGGGATAACCGACGTGGCGGCCCAGGAACAGCACCGTCGAGGACTGAGCGAACCGGTAGGCCAGGTCGGCCACCGGCCGGATCGTCGCAAGCACGCGGGCCACCAGGTCGGGCATCGCCTCCAGCTCACGGTATTCGCGCTCGACCTCGTCGGGGTACTTGGTGCCGCGGGCCTGCGCCAGCGCCAGGCCGACCAGGTAGTTCGCGGTGACCTGGGCCAAAAAGGTCTTGGTGGAGGCCACCCCGATCTCCGGCCCGGCACGGGTGTAGAGCACCGCGTCGCACTCGCGCGGGATCTGTGAGCCGTTGGTATTGCAGATCGCCAGCACCTTGGCCTTCTGTTCCTTGGCGTGGCGCACCGCTTCCAGGGTGTCGGCGGTCTCCCCGGACTGCGAGATGGCGACCACCAGCGTGCTGCGGTCCAGCACCGGGTCGCGGTAGCGGAACTCGCTGGCCAGCTCCACCTCCACCGGCAACCGGGTCCAGTGCTCGATCGCGTACTTGGCGAGCAGCCCGGAGTGGTAGGCGGTGCCGCAGGCGACCACGAACACCTTGTCGACATCGCGGAGTTCCTGGTCGGACAGCCGTTGTTCGTCCAGCACGATGCGGCCGTCGACGAAATGCCCGAGCAGGGTGTCGGCCACCGCGGTGGGCTGCTCGGCGATCTCCTTGAGCATGAAGTACTCGTAGCCGCCCTTTTCGGCGGCGGCCAGGTCCCAGTCGATGTGGAACTCGCGGGCGTGGGCGGCGTCGTCGTTGCCGTCGAAGTCGGTGATCCGGTAGCTGTCGGCGGTCAGCACCACGGCCTGGTCCTGGCCCAGTTCGACGGCCTGGCGGGTGTGCGGGATGAACGCCGCCACGTCGGAGCCGACGAACATCTCGCCGTCGCCGATGCCGAGCACCAGCGGGGTGGACCGCCGGGCGGCGACGATCGTGCCGGGCGCGTCGGCGCTGGCGAACACCAGCGTGAAGTGGCCCTCCAGCCGGCGCAGCACGGACAGCACCGACGCGACGAAGTCACCGGCCGTGTCGCCGTGGCGGTAGGCCTGCGCCACCAGGTGCACCGTGACCTCGGTGTCGGTGTCGCTGGAGAACTCCACCCCGGCCGCCTCCAGCTCCTGGCGCAGGGCCGCGAAGTTCTCGATGATGCCGTTGTGAACGACGGCGATCCTGCCGGCGGCGTCGCGGTGCGGGTGGGCGTTGCGATCGGTGGGGCGGCCGTGGGTGGCCCAGCGGGTGTGGCCGAGGCCGGTGGTGCCGGCCAGCGACGCCTCCGAAGACGCAGCCATGTCGGCCACCGCCTGCTCCAGGTTGGCCAGCCGGCCGGCGCGGCGGCGCACGGTGAGCCGGCCGTCCGCGTCGACCAGGGCGATGCCCGACGAGTCGTAGCCGCGGTACTCCATCCGGCGTAGCGCGTCTATGACGACCTCGTGGGCGGGACGCTGCCCGACGTAGCCGACGATTCCGCACATCCGTACCAGGGTAGTGCAGCGCCCCTGTCGGGGTAGTGACGCGCGCGGGGGGCGCAGCGTACCGATGCCCCGTATAGCGCGGTCGGCGCCGCGCCGTAGCCGGTGCGGCTGGGTTCATATCGACCCCATGAAAAGCGTGCGTTCGTCACCTGATGTATTTCCGACGTTTTCGGCGGCGTCATCGAACGCGTGCCGCTCGGCCCTTACCGTGCGAAATATCAGCGAATGCCGGCAACTAACGACACCGTCGAATGAGCGGCACTATGCAGGTGACGCTCCGCGGCTGGGCGCCAGCGCTGCGGACATGCCGGAAACAGCGGAAAGGACGACGGAGTTGACGCCCACCTGACCACGAACGCGCGGGTTTTATGCGATCCGGAAGTCTAATCACACAGCGTTTCAACGCCTATCGAGTAGGTCATCGTACATCACCCGGTAACCGAGTTTTTACCGTGAGTTTCGCCGGCCGACATCGGCGCCGGCGACCCGGCGGCGCAGATGCCACACCGGGCGCCATTTCCGACGATTTGTGTTCAGCAAATGTTTTGCGACACGCAAACTCCTGATGGGTCATCGCAATCAAATGCAAATGGAGAATTTCGCAGCGGATCGCGTCGAAACGGCCACCGGTCCGCGCTTCGAGGAGAGAACCATGACTGCTGCGCTCTACGACGAAGTCCCGTGCACCGAAAAGGCCCCGGCGTTTCCGCGGGCGCACCGGCGATCGCCGATCGTCGGCGGCGGTGACCCGCTGGTGGACGCCACCGCGCGCGTGTTGAGCATTCCGCTGCGCCAGCTCTACGCCGCGCTGTGGCGGGTGGGGGTCATCGAGGTGCTGGCGTAACGACCGCCGAGGCGCCCGGGGCAGCGCCGCGGTGCGCTAACGTCGACGGGTGGCCCGCATCCGCAAGCTCGTCGCGACCCTCAGCCGCCGTGGCCCGCATCGGGTTTTGCGCGGTGACCTGGCCTTTGCGGGCCTGCCGGGTGTGGTGTACACCCCCGAGGCGGGGCTGAACCTGCCCGGCGTGGCGTTCGGTCACGACTGGCTCACCGGCGCGGCCCGCTACCACGGACTGCTGGAGCATCTGGCGTCGTGGGGCATCGTGGCCGGCGCCCCGGACACCGAGCGTGGCGTGGCGCCGTCGGTGCTCAACCTGGCGTTCGATCTCGGTACCGCGCTCGACATCATGGCGGGGGTCCGCCTGGGGCCGGGCAAAATCAGCGTCCACCCCGCCAAGCTCGGCCTGGCGGGCCACGGGTTCGGCGGGTCGGCCGCCGTGTTCGCCGCCGCCGGCATGGCCGGTATGCCGGGCGAGCCGGCCGGTGCGGTGGCGGCGATCTTCCCGACGGTGACCAGTCCCCCGGCCGAGGAGCCGGCCGCGACGCTGAAGGTCCCCGGCCTGATTCTGACCGCGCCCGGAGAACCCACGTCGCTGAACTCCAACGCGCTGGCACTGTCGCAGGCATGGAAGGCGGCCACGCTGCGCATCGTCCGCAAGGCCGAACCCAGAGGGCTGGCCGAGGGCAGGCGACTGCCCAAGGCCTTCGGGCTGGGGGGCTCGCACCGGCGCACGCAGCGCTCGGTACGGGCGCTGCTGACCGGATACCTGCTCAGCACGCTTGGCGGTGACAAGGCCTATCGCGCGTTCGCCGACCCGGACGTGCACCTACCCAAGACGGACCAGGTGGACCCCGAGGCCCCGCCGGTTTCGCTGGAAGAAAAGATTGTCGCGCTGCTGAAATAGCGCGGGCCGCCGCAGCGGGCCGCGGCGCTCGTGGTATCTGTCGTGGGTGCGCATCGGGATCGCTCTGGACTATTCGGGCGGCTTTCACCAGGCCGTCGACCGCATCGTCGAACTGGAGAAGTCCGGCCTCGACATCGCGGTGGTGGCCGAGGCATATTCCTTTGACGCCGTCAGCCAGCTCGGGTACCTGGCCGCCAAGACGGAAAGCATCGAGTTGGCCTCGGGTGTGGTTCCGCTCTACATCCGGACACCCTCGCTGCTGGCGATGACCGCCGCGGGGCTGGATTTCGTGTCCGACGGCCGGTTCCGCCTGGGCATCGGCACCTCCGGTCCCCAGGTGATCGAGGGGTTTCACGGTGTGGAGTTCGACGCCCCGTTGGGCCGCACCCGGGAGGTTGTGGAGATCTGCCGGAAGGTGTGGCGTCGCGAACGGCTGCAATACGCCGGCAAGCACTACCAGATCCCCGTCCCGCCGGATCGGGGCACGGGACTGGGCAAACCTCTTCAGCTGATCAATCACCCAGTGCGCGAAAGCATCCCGATCACGATCGCCGCGCTGGGACCTAAGAACGTGGAGCTGACCGCCGAGATCGCCGAGGGCTGGCAGCCGGTCTTTTACCTTCCGGAGAAGGCCGCGTCCGTGTGGGGCGAGGCGTTGGCCGCCGGTGCCGCCAAACGCGATCCCGCTTTGGGGCCGCTGGACGTCATGGTCCACACGTCGCTGGCCATCGGTGACAACGTCGAAGAGCGGCTGGACTGGGTGAAGCCGCAGCTGGCCCTCTACCTCGGCGGGATGGGCGCCCGGGGCCGCAACTTCTACCACAACCTCGCCACCCGCTACGGGTTCGGCGAGGTCGCCGACCGGATTCAAGAGCTGTATTTGTCCGGTCGCAAGCGCGAGGCCACCGACGCCGTGCCCGACGAGTTGGTGCGCGGGATCTCGCTCGTCGGCCCCCGCGGTTTCGTCGCCGAACGCCTGGCCGCCTTCGCCGAGGCCGGCGTGACGACGTTGCTGGTCAGCCCCGTGAGCGCCGATCCGGTGGAATCGGTGCGTCATGTCGAGGAGCTGCTCGAGCTGCGACCCTCCTGAACTCCTCACCGGCCCGCCTGCGGCAGCTGGTCGGCAGCGATCTCACACGGCGTTGACGCCTCGTCCACCGCGGGCGCCGGTACATCGAGGGGCTGCGCCACCGGCGCGGCGGGCGGCGACCCGGCGGCCGGCGCCGGTGCATCGGCCGGTGGGACCTGGTCGACAGGTGGAGCCTGCTCACCGGGTTGGGCCTGGTCACCGGCTCGAGTCAGATCGCCGGACTGGTCGTCGTCGTCCTCGCGCGTCTGGTCGACGTCTTCGATCTCGTCGCCGTGGGTGTGCTCGTCGGCGCCATCACCCCCGTGGTCGGGGTGGAAGGGATCGCCGATGCCGGAGGGGTCCGCGGTGCCCAGTGCGTCGTCGAGCGCCGACGGGTCGGCGAGCTGACCGGCCGGACCCAGCAACCCGCTCATCGCCTCCACGATCCGGCCCGCGAGCCCGCTCAAACCGCCCAGATCGCCGCCCAGACCGCCGGCGGGCGCACCCGCAGCGTCACCGAGCGCGGCTCCCCAGTCCGGGACCGGCGCCACGGGCGCCGCGGCAGCGCCCTGCGGCGGGTCGGCCGGCGCCATGGGCGCCGCGGCAGCGCCCTGCGGCGGCTCGGCGGGCGCCATGGGCGCCGCGGCAGCGCCCTGCGGCGGCTCGGCGGGCAGGGA
>NZ_JBYCLG010000297.1:0-5920 GCF_057473785.1 Mycobacterium sp. TH-M103 | reverse complement strand
ATTCAACCTGCCCTCAAACGAATCCATCACCAATGCCTGGAACGCACAGATCGCTCACACGGGCACCCAGTACACCCTGACCGCCGAAAGCTACAACGACACGATTGCGCCGGGTCATTCAGTGACGGTCGGCTTCCAGGCCAGCCAAACCGGCTCCTACGCCCCACCCACCCATCTGCTGGTCGACGGACACTCAATCCCCACCGGCACCGGCACCGGCACGGGAACCGGAACCGGCACGGGCACGGGCACGGGAACCGGCGGTACGGGAACCGGCACGGGTACCGGAACCGGCACGGGCACTGGAACCGGAACGGGTAGCACGGGCAGCGGCAGCACGGGCACCGGAACCGGAACGGGCGACACTGTGATCACCACCCAGTACGGAAAGACGACGATCGAAAATTCCTACCTGGTCCAGAACAACGCCTACAACAATCCCAACGGGCAGACCATCGACGTCACCTCCACCGGATTCACGATCACCGGGGAAAACGGGTCTGCCCCCACCAACGGGGCGCCGCTGGGATACCCGTCGGTCTATCTGGGCACGGCCTATGGCGCCAGTTCGCCGGGCACTCCCCTGCCCGAGCAGTTGAGCCAGATCCAAACCGCCACCAGCAGCATCAGTTACACCTATCCCAGCCACGGGATCTACGACGCGTCCTACGACATCTGGCTGAATCCGACGCCTATAACGAACGGTGTCAACCATCAGGAGATCATGATCTGGTTCAACCATCAGGGACCGATCCAGCCGGTCGGCTCGGTGGTGGGCAACGCCACGATCGACGGGCGCAGCTTCGCGGTCTGGGAGGGCAGCAACGGTCAGAACAATGTCGTGTCCTACGTCGCCAGCACGCCCATGAACTCCTGGAACAACTTCAACGTGCTGGGCTTTGTCGACAATACGGAAACCATTGAGCAGGTGACCAACTCGTGGTATCTCACCAGCATCCAAGCCGGCTTCGAGCCCTGGAGCGGCAGCGTCGGCGCGTCGGTCAACTCATTTTCGGCAAGCGTCAACGGCGGCAGCTAGGAAGTGATCGATCCGCCGGCCGTCCGTTGATCTCCTCGGGTTGGGGAGCATCGAAGCGCATGTCGAACTCGAGCGAGATTCCCATGCCGCGATGGTGAAGCCGCTCGGACGTCCCGGCGTTCACGATGCGGGGCCGGCCGAATCATGCGGGGGCTAGAAGGGCCGCCGCGCTCCACGCCCTGCGGCCCGGGCGACGGGGATCGGGCTGGGGCAGCCTTGCCGCGAGCCGCATCAACGGCGGCAGGCGACGGAACCGGCGCGCGGCCGCGAGCAGCGATTCGGAGTGGACCGTGCGCCAGCCGAGACCTTCGAACCAGGCCAGCCCGTTCTCGGGTGCGCACTTGAACGGCGCGTTCTCCAGCATGCCGGCCATCTTTTTGTTCATCATCGCCCTGAGGCCGGGGCCGGCGAAGTCGAGCATCCACCAGCCGACCTCGGGCCGCTGCATGGCCGCCGAGAGCGCGGCGACGTCGGCCTCCTCGAGATACATCAACAGGCCTTCGGTCAGCACCAGGGCCTTCGTCGCGCCGTCGAGCGCGTCGTCGAAGAAGGCGCCGCGTGCCCGCGGGTCGGCCAGATCGACGGCGGTCCGGCTCAACCGGCAGCGCGGTGTCTGGTCGGCGAGCAGTCGCGTCTTCTCCTCGAGCAACGCGGGCAGGTCGGCCTCGATCCAGGTGAAGTCGGGCGGAAGATCCAGGCGGTACGGCCGGGTGTCCAGCCCCGCGGCCAGGTTCAGCACCCGGTCACAGCCGTCGGCGATCGCTTGGGCGATGGCGTCGTCGATGATCTTGGTGCGCGCGACGAGCCACCACCCGTTGCGGGTCGACCGCGGCACCGCGGCGACGATCGCGCGGCCGTGCTCGCCGGCGAGGCGCTCGGCCAGCGGATCGCGGAACAGCGCGTCCGGACGGGCCGACTCGGCGGCCCGGTGTAGCGCCGTCCACTTCGCCGTGTCGGATACGTGGGTGATCGAGCTTCCGGGGCCGGGCATACGTTGCGTTATAGCACCCGCCGGTCACCGGCCGGCGAACCATGCGGTCGTCACCGCATGGATCTGTGGCGGCGGGAACGGAGTGCTCGAGGTGCCCACCTGGCCGACCTTGACCGTCCACACCGGTGCCGCGCGATCTATGCAGGTTCCCGCGCCCTGGCTGGGCAGCCACAGGACCGCCAGGTGGGCGGCGGGGTCGCCGCAGCCGTACACCCCGACATAGCCGTCGTCCCGCCCGCCCCACGCGCCGCCGTTGCGCAACAGGCAGCGCGTGCCGTCGTCGAGGACCAGCGCGAACGGATCGGGCGTCGCGAGCGGCTGCACCGGCGGCAGCGGACCGCCGTAGCCCACCCGGTGCAGGCGCATGTCCCAGGGATTGTCGATGCACAGCAGCGACCCGGGTGTGGCGGGCCAGCAGGTGCCGGCGCCGGCGGCGCTGGGCGAGCAGTAGTAGATGTCGTCGGCCACCGCCGACGGCGACGGGGTGGTGCATTGGTCGACGGTGGGGACGTTGCCCTGTGCCGGCGCCTCCTGATAGCCGTTGACCGGCTGGCCGTCGGGTCCCACGGCCACGATGGTGATCACCTCCGTCGGCGGCGGATCGGCATTCGCCGGCGCGGCCGGCCAGCAGACGGCCGCCGCCGCGGCGACACCGGCGGCAACGGATGCGGCTCGCGAGACCATGTCGAACCCACCTTCCGTTCGGCCCCGGATGCAGCGTAAGACGCGCGGCGTTGCGCGTGTCCGGAATCGCGCGCCGCCGGTCCGGTACCGTCCGCTAATGCCTGACGACGCCGCCGTCCCGCACCTGCACCGAGGGCTGTCCAACCGACACATCCAGCTGATCGCGATCGGCGGCGCGATCGGCACGGGCCTGTTCCTGGGGTCGGCGAAAACGATCGCCCACGCCGGGCCGGCGGTGCTGCTGGTGTACGGCATCGTCGGGTTCTTCATGTTCTTCGTGCTGCGCGCGATGGGCGAACTGCTGCTGTCGAACCTCAACTACAAGTCGTTCGTCGACTTCGCGGCCGATCTGCTCGGCCCCGCGGCGGCCTTCTTCATGGGGTGGTCGTACTGGTTGGCCTGGGTCGTCACCGGCACCGCGGAGGTGGTCGCGATCACCGGCTACTCGGAGTTCTGGTGGCCCGCGTTGCCGGCGTGGTTGCCGGCGTTGCTCACCGTCGCCCTGATCCTTGTGGTGAACCTGTCCGGTGTCCGCAACTTCGGGGAGATCGAATTCTGGTTCGCCTTGATCAAGGTCGCCGTGATCGTCTGCTTCATCGTCGCCGGGGTCGTCCTGCTGGCCACCGGATACGTCTCACCGCAGGGTCACCGCGCGACCGTCGAGAACCTGTGGAACGACGGCGGATTCTTCCCCACCGGGTTCACGGGCGCGATCGGCGCGTTCCAGATCGCGTCGTTCGCCTTCGTCGGAGTCGAGCTGATCGGTATCGCGGCGGCCGAGACGGTCAACCCACGCCGCACCCTCCCCCGCGCGATCAATGCCGTTCCGCTGCGGGTGGCGATCTTCTACATCGGGGCGCTGCTGGCCATCCTCACCGTGGTGCCCTGGCGGGACTTCGCCGGCGGGGAATCGCCGTTCGTCATGATGTTCTCGCTGGCCGGGCTTTCCGCGGCCGCGTCGATCGTGAACTTCGTCGTCATCACCGCGGCGGCCTCCTCGGCGAATTCCGGGGTCTTCTCCACGGGCCGAATGCTTTTCGGCCTGGCCGACGAAGGCAGCGCCCCGGCACCGTTCGGCCGGCTCAGCCGCGACGGGGTGCCGTCGCGCGCGCTGCTGGCCACGGCGGCACTGATGCTGGCCGCCATTCCGCTGCTCTACGTGCGTGGTTCGGTGATCGGCGCGTTCACCCTGCTGACCGTCGTCTCGTCGCTGCTGTTCATGTTCGTGTGGGCACTGATCGTGGTCAGCTACCTCGTCTACCGCCGCCGCCACGCGCAGCGCCACGCCGAGTCGGCCTACAGGATGCCCGGCGGCGTGGCGATGTGCTGGGCCGTGCTCGTCTTCTTCGCGTTCGTGGTCGCGACGCTGTGCGTCGACCGGGGTAGCGCCGTCGCCCTGGCGTGGGTTCCGCTGTGGTTCGCCGTCCTGGCGGCCGGCTGGCTGCTGGTGCGGCGCCGGCCCGGTCACGCCGAGCGGTATCGGCGCTTCCGCGCGGAGATGAACGCGGACGTGCTCGACCGGTAGGCGTCGCTACAGCTGGGCCCAGACGGACTTGGTCTGCATATAGGCCTCGATGCCCTCGCGGCCGAACTCGTGGCCCCACCCGGACTGCTTGTAGCCGCCGAAGGGCACCGTGTGGTCGAACACCAACTGGCAGTTCAGCGTCACCGTCCCGGCCTGCAGCCGCTTGGCGAGACGGTGGGCGCGGGCGAGGTTGGTGGTCCACGCGGTGGCGGCCAGGCCGTAGGTGGTGTCGTTGGCCATGGCCACGGCTTCGTCGTCGTCGTCGAAGGGCAGCACGGTCACGACGGGCCCGAAGATCTCCTGCTGATAGAGCCGCATCCCGCGCTCGACGTTGGTCAGCACCGTCGGGTGCACGAAGTAGCCCTTGCGGTCGAGCCGGTGCCCGCCGGTGACCACCTCGACGCCGTCGGACCTGCCTTCGTCGAGGAAGCCCAGGACACGGGTGAGCTGCTTCTGGCTGATCAGCGGACCGCTCATGCTGCCCTCTTCCCGGGGGCCGCCCAGTTTCAGGTTGTCGGCGATCATCGCGATCCCCTCGACGACCCGGTCGTACACGCCGCGCTGCACGAAAATCCTTGAGCCACAGACGCATCCCTGGCCGGAGTGCACGAAGATGCCCATCGCGGCCATCATGATGGCCTGGTCGAGGTCGGCGTCGTCATAGATCAGCACCGGCGATTTGCCGCCGAGCTCCAGCATGACCTTTTTGAGGTTGCCGGCGGATGCCCGCACGATCTCCTTGCCGACGTCGGTCGACCCGGTGAAGGCCACCTTCTGGACGTCGGGATGCGCGGTGATCGCCGCGCCCGCGGTGTGGCCGTAGCCGGTGAGCAGGTTGACGACGCCGTCGGGCACGCCGGCCTCGGCGATGAGGCGGTCCAGCAGGAGCGCCGAGAGCGGGGTCTCCTCGGCGGGCTTGACGAGCATGCTGCACCCGGCGGCCAGCGCGGGCGCGAGCTTGGCGCTCGCGTTGAAGATCGGGCCGTTCCACGGGAAGATCAGCCCGACGACGCCGTAGGGCTCCTTGAGCGTGTAGGTGTGCATGTCGACGTACGTGTCCGACGCGATGCCGCTGGTCTTGACGTCGTAGGCGTTGCCGTTGACCTTGGTGCACCAGCCGGCGTAGTACCGGAAGAACTCGGCGCAGGTGGGCACGACGAGCTGGGCCTGCATCAACGGCATGCCGGTGTTGAGCGAGTCGAGTTCGGCGAGCTCGTCGGCGTGTTGCTCGATCAGGTCGGCGATGCGCCACATGACCTTGGCCCGCTCGCGCCCCGGCAGGCCGGCCCAGACGCCCGCCTCGAAGGCTGCCCTGGCCCGCGCGGCCGCGTCGTCGACGGCTGCTGGCCCGCAGTCGGTGAATTCGGTGATCGGCTCCTCGGTGACCGGATCGATGACGGGGATGACCTCCCCCGACCCCGGCCGTTTCCGAATGTCCTCGAGTACCGACTGCAGCGTCATCCGATCCTTCCCCGTCGCTTGTCGCAACCGGCGCCACGATGCCCGGAATGCTGAGCACTTGCTTAGCATTCCGGGTGCGGCGCGGTCAAGGGTCCACGGTCGCGGCGGAGCCGCCGGTGCGCGTCGGCCGCGTGGGGTACTCTCCCGTCGCTACCGGACTCAGGAGGGCCCCGATGGGATGCTGCGAATTCCCGGCCGCGGCCGAGGGCTGCGACGGCGC
>NZ_JBYCLG010000296.1:0-15885 GCF_057473785.1 Mycobacterium sp. TH-M103 | reverse complement strand
GTGCCGTCGTCCTCGATGGAGATCTGCGCGCCGGTCTCCTCGGTGATGGCGTTGATGACCTTGCCCTTGGGGCCGATGACCTCGCCGATCTTGTCGACCGGGACCTTGATCGTGGTCACCCGCGGGGCGTAGGGGCTCATCTCGTCGGGGGCGTCGATCGCCTCGGCCATGACCTCCAGGATGGTCAGCCGGGCATCTTTGGCCTGCTCGAGCGCGCCCGCGAGCACCTGGGAGGGGATCCCGTCCAGCTTGGTGTCCAGCTGCAGGGCGGTGACCATGTCCTTGGTGCCGGCGCACTTGAAGTCCATGTCGCCGAACGCGTCCTCGGCGCCCAGGATGTCGGTCAGGGTGACGAAGCGGCGCTCGGTCTTACCGTCGATCTCGACGTCGTCGGAGACCAGGCCCATCGCGATGCCCGCCACCGGCGCCTTCAGCGGCACCCCGGCGTTGAGCAGCGCCAGGGTCGACGCGCACACCGAACCCATCGAGGTCGAGCCGTTGGAGCCCAGGGCCTCGGACACCTGACGGATCGCGTACGGGAAGTCCTCGACGCTGGGCAGCACCGGGATCAGTGCCCGCTCGGCCAGCGCGCCGTGCCCGATCTCGCGCCGCTTGGGCGAGCCGACCCGGCCGGTCTCGCCGGTGGAGAACGGCGGGAAGTTGTAGTGGTGCATGTAGCGCTTGGACGTCTCGGGCCCCAGCGAGTCGATCTGCTGGGCCATCTTGACCATGTCCAGGGTGGTGACACCCAGGATCTGGGTCTCGCCGCGCTCGAACAGCGCGCTGCCGTGCGCCCGCGGCACCACGGCCACCTCGGCGCTCAGCGCGCGGATGTCGGTGATGCCGCGGCCGTCGATGCGGAAGTGGTCGGTGAGGATGCGCTGGCGGACCAGCTTCTTGGTCAGCGACCGGAACGCGGCGCCGACCTCCTTCTCCCGGCCCGCGTAGGTCCCGGAGTTCCCGGCGAGCCGCTCGAGGACCTGCGCCTTGAGCTCGTCGGTGCGGTTGTTGCGCTCGGTCTTGTCGGCGATGGTCAGCGCGGCGGCCAGTTCGTCGGTGGCCACCGAGGAGACCGAGTAGTAGACGTCCTCGCCGTACTCGGGGAACACGGGGAACTCGCCGGTGGGCTTCGCGGCCGCGCCGGCCAGCTCCTGCTGGGCCTTGCACAGCGTGGCGATGAACGGCTTGGCGGCCTCCAGGCCTTGCGCCACAACGCTTTCCGTCGGCGCCTGGGCGCCGCCCGCGACGAGCTCGATGACGTTCTCGGTGGCTTCGGCCTCGACCATCATGATGGCCACATCCGCCTTGCCGTCTTCCTCGCCGACGATGCGCCCGGCCACCACCATGTCGAAGACGGCCCGCTCGAGCTGTTCGACCGTGGGGAAGGCGACCCAGGTGCCGTCGATGAGGGCGACGCGCACGCCGCCGATCGGGCCGGAGAACGGCAGACCGCTCAGCTGCGTGGAGGCCGACGCGGCGTTGATCGCCAGCACGTCGTAGAGGTCGTTGGGATCCAGACTCAGGATCGTCACCACGACCTGGATCTCGTTGCGCAGGCCGTCGACGAACGACGGGCGCAGCGGACGGTCGATCAGCCGGCAGGTCAGGATCGCGTCGGTGGAGGGCCGGCCTTCGCGCCGGAAGAACGAGCCGGGAATGCGGCCCGCGGCGTACATGCGCTCCTCGACGTCGACCGTCAGCGGGAAGAAGTCGAAGTGCTCGCGGGGGCTCTTGCTGGCGGTGGTCGCCGACAGCAGCATGTTCTCGTCGTCGAGGTAGGCGACCACGGCCCCGGCGGCCTGCTGGGCCAACCGGCCGGTCTCGAAGCGGATGGTGCGGGTGCCGAAACTACCGTTGTCGATGACGGCGGTCGACTCGAACACACCCTGGTCAATCTCAGATACAGACATCTGTGGGCGTACAGCCTCTCTGGGTATTCAGCTTTTTCGCGTGCTCCCGCAAGTCACCCGCGAGAGCGCGAAGAGCGAAGTCTGAATACGGCTACGGCCATCGATCGAAGCGGCCGACCTGCCCCAGATCCGGAGAGCCCGGCAGCCACTACCGAAGACCGCCCGATGCAGACTGGGCTGCTCACTCGGAGGTGCATAGTGACACGCTGGAACGGCACCCGCGGATCTGCGCGCACCGCACCGTTCGTCCGGGCCGAAACGGCCCAGAACGACCTCACTCTACACGGCCGCCGCGGGGGGCCCGAATCGCCGGGCCGACCTGCGCGCGCGGGTCAGCGACGCAGGCCCAGGCGCTCGATCAGGGAGCGGTAGCGCTCCACGTCGGTCTGGGAGACGTACTTGAGCAGCCGGCGCCGCCGCCCGACCAGCAGCAGCAGCCCCCGCCGCGAGGGGTGGTCGTGCTTGTGCACCTTGAGGGGCTCGGTCAGGTCCGAGATCCGCTTGGTCAGCAACGCCACCTGCGCCTCCGGGGACCCGGTGTCGGTGTCGTGCAGGCCGTAGGTGCCCAGGATCTCTTTTTTCTGCTCGGCTGTCAGCGCCACGAAAACAACTCCATCAATCGGTCCGCGATGAGTAGATATCCCGGCGCGGCCACCGCGAACCGCAGCCCGCGCCGATGTCGACCGGCAGTTTAGCAGCACGGCCGCCGATCAGTCCTTGAGCAGGGCGCGCGTGCGATCGGTGTCGGCGCCGATCTCCGCGACCAGATCGCTCACCGCGTCGAACCTCTTCTGGCCGCGGATGCGCGCGACGAAGTCCAGCGCCACGTGCTGTCCGTACAGGTCGGCGGACTTGTCCAGCACGAAGGCCTCGACGGTGCGGGTGCGCCCGGAGAACGTCGGGTTGGTGCCCACGGAGACCGCGGACTGGTAGCGCTCCCCCGGCACTACCGTGCCCGTCACCGGTCCGTGCCCCAGGACGGTGAACCAGGCGGCGTAAACGCCATCGGCCGGAATGGCCGAATACATCGGCGGCGCCACGTTGGCGGTCGGATAGCCCAACTCGGCGCCCCGCCCGTAGCCCCGGACCACGACACCCTCGACGCGGTGCGGGCGGCCCAGCGCCTCGGTGGCCGCCATCATGTCGCCGGCGTCCACGCAGGACCGGATGTAGGTGGAGGAGAACGTCACGTTCTCGTTGCTGTGGTGCTCGGACAGCAGCGACATCGACTCCACCGCGAATCCGAATCGCTCACCCGCCTTGCGCAGCGTGCCGACGTTACCGCCCGCCTTCCTGCCGAAGGTGAAGTTCTCCCCCACCACGACCTCGACCACGTGCAGGTGCTCCACCAGCAGTTCGTGGACGTAGCGCTCGGGCGTGAGCTTCATGAAGTCCGTCGTGAACGGCATCACCAGAAAGACGTCGATGCCCATCTCCTCGACGAGTTCGGCGCGGCGGGCCAGCGTCGTCAGCTGGGCCGGGTGGCTGCCCGGATAGACGACTTCCATCGGGTGGGGATCGAAGGTCATCAGCACGGACGGCACGTTGCGGGCCCGGGCCGCCTTGACCGCGTGGGCGATCAATTCGGCGTGCCCGCGGTGCACACCGTCGAACACGCCGATGGTGAGGACGCACCTGCCCCAGTCCGTGGGGATCTCGTCTTGGCCGCGCCAGCGCTGCACAACCGCAAGCCTACGGCGCGAGATGGCGGTGCGCGCACGGGCGGCAGGGCGGACCAGGGGTGGGATGCCTAAACTGCAGGCTTGTGAGGGCGGACGACGAGCCGGGTGGCCTGACCGCGGTCGGCCAGGACTACCTCAAGGCCATCTGGAACGCCCAGGAGTGGTCCCCGAAAGACGCCCCGCACAAGGTCAGCACCAAGATGCTGGCCGAGAAGATCGGGGTGTCGGCCAGCACGGCCTCGGAGTCGATCCGCAGACTCGCCGAGCAGGGCCTCGTCGACCACGAGAAATACGGCGCGGTGTCGCTGACCGAGGCGGGGCGGCGGGCCGCGCTGGAGATGGTGCGCCGGCACCGGCTGCTGGAGACCTTCCTGGTCAACGAGCTCGGTTACAGCTGGGACGAGGTTCACGACGAGGCCGAGGTGCTCGAACACGCGGTTTCGGACCGCCTGGTGGCCCGCATCGACGCCAAGCTGGGATTCCCGCAGCGCGACCCGCACGGCGACCCGATCCCGGCCTCCGACGGGCAGGTGCCCACGCCGCCGGCGCGCCAATTGTGGGCCTGCGCCGACGGCGACCTCGGCACCGTGGCGCGCATCTCCGATGCCGACCCGGAGATGCTGCGCTATTTCGCCGACGTCGGGATCAACCTCGACTCGCGGCTGCGGGTGCTGACCCGGCGCGAGTTCGCGGGCATGATCTCGGTGGCGATCGAGGCCGCCGACGGCGCCGAGGCGACGGTCGACCTGGGCAGCCCGGCGGCCCGGGCGATCTGGGTGGTGGGCTGACCGGCGCCCGTCAGCCGGCCGCCAGGCCCCTGGCGATGTGGGTGCCCCGAACCTGCGAGGCGATCCGCTGTCCGGTGTGCAACGGGCCCCGGGAGAGTTCGCGCAGGAGCGCGATGCCAGGACGACAGTATTCGTGCAGGGCGATAATTTGCGCGTCCCCGATAAAGAACGGGAATTATTGGCCGAATTCGCCGGCCGCGAGAAATGCTTCGGGTAATTATTCCCGACGCAAATGCGCAACTCCGGACCCTATGTATCGCCCCTGCCGATGGCACCGGAATATAAGCGCCCCACCCTCGACTCCCGGACTTTGATTGATCACAGCTATCAAGCGATTCGAATCCTGTCTTGGACGGCGACGGCATTGTTTGAGCACAATCTTGGTGATAGCCCCCTCACGCGCACAAACTTTCACCGCCCCGGAATTTTCACTTCCCCGGGATTTTCATTGCTCCGAGATTTCTCGGATCGATCGGCCAAAGGAGGGCCAAAGGAGGGCCAAAGGAGGGATTGTGACCAAACTCGTGGTCGCGGCGCGATACGGCGTCTGGGGAGCTGGGATGCTGCTCGCGGCGAGCATGTCCTGCCCCCAGGTGGCCGTGTCGCGTGCCGACCCGACCAGACCGGCCGAGCCTGACGTGGTGGGCTATGCGACCACGGCAGCGCCTGTCGTATGTCGAAGCCTGGACATCCGCCCGACGCTGCGCGGGGTCCTGTTGGCGATCCAGGACGTGATGGACCAGTCGGGTTTCAGCAGCCGCCAGGCCAGTCAAGTGGTCACGCTCTCGGTCACCGACCAATGCCCCCGCCATACCCACCTGCTCGAGGAGATGGTCGCGCTGGTGGAGAACAAAGGCGAGCAACTGATGTGACTGCGGTCCGACTCATTCCGGTCCGGCCTACAGCTTCGCCGGGCGGATCACCACCACCGACTTCGTCCGCACGCCCTCGTCGCGCAGCAGCGCCATCACGCGGCCGTCGGGACCGCAGGCGGCGTAGACGCCGTCGATGCCGGCCGGCGCCAGGGGCCGGCCGTGGCCGGTGGCCTCGGCCTCCGCGGCGGTCAGGCCGCGGCGGGCGAACATCAGCAGGCAGGCCTCGTCCAGCGTGTAGGTCAGCCGGGGCTGCTCGGCCAGGTCGTCGAGCGAGCTCGCCTGGTCCAGGCCGAAGCGGCCGACGCGGGTGCGCCGCAACGACGTCAGATGCCCGCCCACGCCCAGCGCGGCGCCCAGGTCTCGGGCCAGCGCCCGGATGTAGGTCCCCGAGGAGCAGTCGACCTCGACGTCCAGGTCGACACACTCGCCGTGGGACCGGCGCCCCACCACGTCGAAGCGGTCGATGCGCACCGGCCTGGCCGCGAGTTCGACGGAACGGCCCTCGCGGACCAGACGATAGGCGCGCCGGCCGTCCACCTTGATGGCGCTGACGGCCGAGGGCACCTGCTCGATGTCGCCGCGCAACCCCTCGACCGCGGCCGCGATCGCCGCGTCGGTCAGGTGGCCGGCCGGGACGCCCTCCAGCAGTTCGCCGTCGGCGTCCTCGGTGGACGTGGTCTGCCCCAGGCGCACGGTGGCCGCATACGACTTCGGGGCCGCCGTCAGCAGGCCGAGGATCTTGGTGGCGCGGTCGATGCCGATGACCAGCACGCCGGTGGCCATCGGGTCCAGCGTGCCGGCATGCCCCACCCTGCGCGTGGCGAAGACGCGCCGACAGCGCGCCACCACGTCGTGGCTGGTCATCCCGGCCGGCTTGTCGACGACGACCAGTCCCGGCTCGGGTCCGGCCCCACCGGGACCTGCGCTCATAGGACGATCGCGGTGAGCACCAGCCCGCGCTCGACCGACCAGCGGCCCCGCAGCGCGGTCAGCGGCGGACCCGACAGCGCCTGTCCGTCGACCAGGATCTTCGAGACGAACGTCCCAACGGTCCCGGCCCGGGCCGGGTCGACGTCGAACACGATGTGCGCGTCCTCGAAACCGAGCCATCTGTTGGTCAACGGAAACCACGCCTTGTACGTCGCCTCCTTGGCGCAGAACAGGATCCGGTCCCAGTGCAGCCCGTCGGGCAACGCGGCGATCTCGTGGCGCTCCTCGGTCAGCGTGATCGCGTCCAGCACCCCGTCCGGCAGCACGTCGTGCGGTTCGGCGTCGATGCCGACCGAACGCACCGCGCCGGCGCGGCCCACCACCGCCCCGCGGTAGCCCGCGCAGTGGGTGAGGCTGCCCACCACGCCGTCGGGCCAGCACGGTTGCCCCTTGTCGCCCTTGAGGATCGGCACCGGCGGCAGGCCGAGCTCGCCGAGCGCGATCCGCGCGCAGTGCCGCGCGGTGACGAACTCGTTGCGCCGCTTGGCGACCGACTTGGCGATCAACGGCTCCTCTTCGGGCAGCGGGGCCAGGCCGGGCGGGTCGGAGTAGAGCTCCGAATACGCCAGGTCCCGCGACACGGTCTCCGGCAGCACCGCCGACACCAGCATGCGCGCCGTCATCGCGACTGCCGCTGCCGCACTCGTTCCCGGAACTTGGCGGCCTGCTCCCGCATCTGCGGGGTGATCTCGAAGTGGCCGCCGAAGTCGTTGAGGTAGCCGGGCGGGTACCGGGGGTCGGGCAGCACCTGGCGCAGCCAGCTGTAGGGCGTGCGGCGCCGCCACTCCCGCGGGTAGCCCACCGACACCTCCTCGAAGCGCACGTCGTCGTACCAGGTGGTGCGCGGGATGTGCAGGTGGCCGTACACCGAGCACACGGCGTTGTAGCGGGTGTGCCAGTCGGCGGTCTTGGTGGTCCCGCACCACAGCGAGAACTCCGGGTAGAACAACGCGTCGCAGGGCTCGCGGACCAGCGGGAAATGGTTCACCAACACGGTCGGGGTCATCCAGTCGAGATCTTCGAGCCGGGCGCGGGTTTTCGCCAGCCGGTCCCGGCACCAGGCATCGCGGGTGGCGTAGGGCTCCGAGGACAACAGGAATTCGTCGGTGGCCACCACGTTGCGCTCCCGCGCGATCGCCAGGCCCTCGGCCTTGGTCGCGGCCCCCTCCGGCAGGAAGCTGTAGTCGTAGAGCAAGAACATCGGCACGATCGTGGCCGGCCCGCCACGTTCGGTCCACACCGGGAACGGATGCTCGGGCGTGAC
Organism: Mycobacterium sp. TH-M103; assembly: GCF_057473785.1. Classification (NCBI taxonomy): domain Bacteria; kingdom Bacillati; phylum Actinomycetota; class Actinomycetes; order Mycobacteriales; family Mycobacteriaceae; genus Mycobacterium; species Mycobacterium sp. TH-M103. The sequence goes on along the minus strand of NZ_JBYCLG010000296.1, from coordinate 8,376 downwards.
CACGCCCATCTGGTCGCACATGTGCACCAGATACTCGTAGCGGCTCCGCCCGAAGATCTGCTTGGGGTCCCGATTCGTGGTCCACAGCTCGTGGTTGCCCGGCACCCAGATCACCTTGGCGAACCGCCGCCGCAGCAGGTCCAGCGTCCAGTGGATCTCGTCGGTGCGTTCGGCGACGTCGCCCGCGACGATCAGCCAGTCGTCCGGCGACGACGGGTGCAGTGACTCGGCGATCGGCTTGTTGCCCAGGTGCCCGGTGTGCAGGTCGGACACCGCCCACAGGGTCGGTTGAGGCGTCGGCTGCCCCCCGCTCGTCGATTCCTGCCCGGCCATGACCAACCAGCCTAACGATCCGCACCGGACGAGCCCTGGCGTGCCCGGGCGGTACCCGGGTTCGGCTGTGACGGCGACCACGCGACTTGTACACTCCCGGGCAAGGGACCGCCGAGGGCATCAGGGGGTGACGTGTTCGCCAACGTGCGTCTGATGGGGGCACTGGGGGCACTGTTCGCAGCGGTCCTTATGGGCGCGCTGGGCTGGCAGGGCGCCCCCGCACCGGTCGCGCCGGGCCGCGCGGGGCCCGTGGAGCTGCGGTCGACGGGGCAGCCGCTGGAAACGACGATGAAGAGCCCGATCCTGGCGACCACCGACCCGCGGCCGTTCGACGCCTGCGAGGACATCCCGTTCGACGCCCTGCAACGGCTGGGCCTGGCATTCACCCCGCCCGAACACGAGGACGGCCTGCGCTGCCACTTCGATGCGGGCAACTACCAGCTGGCCGTGGAGCCCATCATCTGGCGCACCTATGCGCAGACGCTGCCCCCCGACGCGGTCGAGACCACGATCGCGGGCCACCGCGCCGCGCAGTACTGGGTGATGAAGCCGACCTATCACAACGACTTCTGGTACCGGTCCTGCATGATCGTGCTCAAGACCAGCTACGGGCTGCTCCAGCAGGCGCTGTTCTACTCGACCGTGTACTCCGACCCCGACGTCGACTGCATGGCGACCAACCTGCAACGCGCCAACGACCTCGCCCCGTACTACAAGTTCTAATCCGGCCCTCCTGGGCCTAGCCTGAGCACGGTGAGTACCACAGCGGCCCGCCGCGCCCGGCCCACCCTGCGCACCCTGACCCGGCAGGCCGGCGAGCGCGCCCTGAGCCGGCTGCTGGGTCTGCCTCGCGCGAGCACGGACTACACCGTGAACCGCGTCGAGATCCCGATGCGCGACGGGGCGCGGCTGGTGGCCGACCACTACGCCCCGCTGACCGCAGCCCCGGCGGGAACCCTGCTGGTGCGCGGGCCCTATGGGCGGAAGTTCCCGTTCTCCATCGCGTTCGGCCGGCCCTACGCCGCCCGGGGCTACCACGTCGTGCTGCAGAGCGTGCGCGGCACGTTCGGGTCGGGCGGCGCGTTCGAGCCGATGGTCAACGAGGCCGCCGACGGCGCCGACACGGCCGCCTGGCTGCGTGAGCAGTCGTGGTTCACCGGCAGCTTCGCCACCGTCGGCGTGTCGTATCTGGGTTTCACCCAGTGGGCGCTCCTGCAGGATCCACCGCCCGAACTGGCCGCGGCCGTCATCACCGCCGGCCCCCACGATTTCAACGCCGCGGTCTGGGACACCGGCGCGTTCACCGTCAACGACTTCCTGGGCTGGAGCGATCTGGTCGCCCACCAGGAGGACCCCCAGCGCGTCCGGACCGCGATCCGCCAGATCCGGGCCCGCCACAAGGTCGCGCAGGCGGCCGCCGCGCTGCCGATGGAAGCCGGGGCGCGGACCCTGCTGGGCGAGGGCGCTCCGTGGTTCGAATCGTGGGTCGAACACACCGACCCGAAGGATCCGTTCTGGAATGGGCTGCGGTTCGCCGAGGCGCTGGACCGCGTGCGCGTACCGGTGCTGCTGGTGGGCGGCTGGCAGGACATCTTCCTGCGGCAGACCCTGCAGCAGTACGCGCGCCTGCGCGACCGGGGCGTCGACGTCGCGCTGACGGTCGGGCCGTGGGCGCACACCCAGCTGCTCACCAAGGGGCTGGCCACCAACCTGCGGGAATCCCTGGACTGGCTCGACGCCCACCTGGGCAGCGCGCCGGCGTCGCGGCGGCCCGGTCCCGTCCGCGTCTGCGTCACCGGCCAGGGCTGGCGCACCCTTGCCCACTGGCCGCCGGCCACCGCCGAACGCGCGCTCTACCTGCGACCGGGCGGCCACCTGGGCGAGACGACACCGGCGGACCTGACGGAGGTGCCCCCGGCGACGTTCCACTACGACCCCACCGACCCGACGCCCACCGTCGGCGGTCCGCTGCTCTCGCCGGGCGCCGGCTACCGCGACGACAGCCGGCTGGCGGCCCGCGACGACGTGCTGGCCTTCACCAGCGCCACCCTCACCCACGACCTGTGCGTGTACGGGAACCCGGTGGCCGAGCTGGCACACACCTCGGACAACCCGCACGTGGACCTGTTCGTGCGGGTCAGCGAGGTGGACGCCAAAGGCCGGTCCCGCAACGTCAGCGAGGGCTACCGGCGGCTGGACGCCACGGGCGCGGCGGCCGGCCCGGTCCGCGTCGAACTCGACGCGATCGCCCACCGCTTCCGGGCCGGCTCCCGCATCCGCGTCCTGCTCGCCGGCGGCTGGTTCCCGCGCTATGCGCGCAACCTGGGCACCGGCGAACCGGTGCTGACCGGTCGGCGGTCCGAGCCGGCGACCCACGCGGTGCGCTACGGGCGTTCCCGGCTGCTGCTGCCGGTGGGTCCGCCCGACGTGTCAGCCGACCGCGTCGCGGACCCGGCGGGCGACCTCGGTTAGCGCGGCTTCGTCGTCAACCGGCGCCCCCAGCGCCGGCCTCAGCGGAAGCTCCACCCAGCTGGTGCACCCCCCGTAGCCGGGGTCGCGGGCGATCCGCACCGGCTCGGACAACGGGACCACCGACACCACCAGCACCGCCAGCTTGTGTTTCGGCCGGAAGTCGAGCCGGTCGGCGCGCACCGACTCCGCGGTCCAGATGTGCAGGTCCTCGATCGCCGCGAGCCCGTCGGGCCGGTTGACCTCTTGTGCGGCAACAACTTTCGCTGCAGCTCGCACCACGAGGTGATCGTCGGTGCTGTCGGCGGCCGCGGGTTGCAGCAGGTCGCGGTGCTCGGGGCGGACGCGCTCGGCGTGGCTGTGCGCGACCGTGGGGAACAGCAGGAACTCCCGGGCCGCCAGCTCGAACCGTTTCTCCCCGATGCCGCCCTTGCGCAGCAGCACCCGCTGCCGACCGTCCAGCAGCGCATGCACGACCGCGCTCCATTCCTTGAGCGCGGGCATCGTCGCGGTGGAGGTCATCTCGCGCCGGCCAGTCGGACGACCACCTCGGGCCGACGCAACGGTGGGCACGTACTGACCCGCCGCCGCCGCGATCTCTTCGGCCGTGGCCGCCGGCTGTAAACCGCGCAGTTCGGTGATGTTCCGGCTCATGTCTTCAACGATAGGCGCGGCCTGCGCCTACCAAACCGTGACCGGGCGCGGATGCCGATGGCTGCGCAGCCGACGGTCTTTGGTCACCAGGCGCCAGCCATGTTCGACGGCGGTGGCGTAGATCAGGCGGTCGGCCGGATCGCCGGGAAACGACGACGGGAGCGACACCGCGGTGGCGGCGACCGATGGGGTGATGCTGGCAGTGCGGACATGCTCGGCGAGCAACTGAAGCCACGAACGCATGGGAATCGTCAGCTGGATGCGTTCGTGCTCGGCGAGCCAAGCCAGCTCGAACCATGTGATCGCGGCGACCGCAAGTTCGTCGGCCTCTTCGACAGCCCGGCTGGCTACCTTGCTGAGGCGGCCCGGTTCGGCTGACCACCAATGGATCACGTGCGAGTCGAGCAACACCGTTGTCATGAGGCGTTCCAGGATGCCCCGGTGGTGAAGAGTTGGTCTTCGTCGGCGGCCGTCATCGCCACTCCCGACAACCGACCTTTGAGAGCATGGGACCCGGGCGCTGGTACTAGACGGGCTATCGCTCGGCCGTGTTTTGTGATCTCGATTTCCCCGCCTACCGCCACTTCGTCAAGCAACGCAAGGATCTTGGCCTTCACCTCGGTAGCGGTCATCTTTCTGGTCATCGTGTCAGTTTACTGGTCGGCAGGGTGTGCGCGGTCGCCGCCGGAAGCCACTGACTACGGTGATCGCATGACCGACGACATCCTGCTGACCGGCACCGAAGACCGAATCCGCACCCTGACCCTCAACCGGCCGCAGTCGCGCAACGCGCTGTCCTCGGCCTTGCGGGACCGCTTCTTCGAGGCCCTGGCCGCCGCCGAAACCGATGACGACGTCGACGTCGTCATCGTGACCGGGGCCGACCCCGTCTTCTGCGCGGGTCTGGACCTCAAGGAGCTCGGCGAGCGGTCGGCGCTTCCCGACATCTCGCCGCGGTGGCCGTCGATGACCAAACCGGTGATCGGGGCGATCAACGGTGCCGCGGTCACCGGTGGGCTGGAGCTGGCGCTGTACTGCGACATCCTGATCGCCTCGGAGCGCGCGCGCTTCGCCGACACGCACGCCCGCGTCGGCCTGCTCCCCACGTGGGGGCTGAGCGTGCGGTTGCCGCAGAAGGTGGGCGTCGGAGTGGCCCGGCGCATGAGCATGACCGGTGACTACCTGTCAGCCGCCGACGCGCTGCGCGCCGGGCTGGTGACCGAGGTGGTGCCGCACGAGCAGCTGCTGAGCACCGCCCGGGCCGTGGCGGCGTCCATCGTCGGCAACAACCAGGGCGCGGTGCGGGCGTTGCTGGCGTCCTACCACCGGATCGACGAGGACCAGACCAGCCCGGGCCTGTGGCTGGAAGCCATGGCGGCCAGGCAATACCGGACCACCGGCGAGGACATCGCCGCCAACCGCGAGGCGGTGCTGCAGCGCGGGCGCGCCCAGGTGCGCTAGCCGCGGCGGCCGGTGATCGCCAGGGGACACAAAAGCCAATACGATCCCAACAACCAAAGGTTCGGGAGCGCAGGAGGCATCGGTGCGTGCTGTCGTCGATCTCACCGCGCGGGCGCCCGGCGTGCTGGCGCTGGTGGCGGCCACCGCGATGGTCTTCGCGATCGCGGCGGCCGCACCGCGGGCGGGCGCCCAGCCCCCGCCCGGATTTCCCAACCTCGACGATTTCAGCGCGGTCCCCGCGGACGGCTACCTCACCGCAGCCGGCCCCCACACGTCCCCCCGGATAAGTTTCTCCACCCCGAACAACCTGGTATGCGACTTCTACGGCGGGCCGGCGCCCGCGCCGCGCCCCTCACAGGACATCAAATGCACCGGCGACATGCCGGGAATGAGCGACGTCCCCTTCCCCGGCGGCGGCCATCCCCGGCCGGGCGACTGCGTGGTAGGAGCCGTGACCTTCAAAGGGCCCGGCTACGAGTTGAGCCGCATGTCCTACGGCGGCTGCGACGGCAACCCTGCCTCGCTGCCCTCGAACGGCAAACTGCTGGGCCTGGGCCAGAAGGTGTCGTACCTGAACGTGACGTGCGCCGTGGGCGGCGACAACCTCGTCGCCTGCCTGGACGCCACCAGCGGAGACCACGGGTTCGTTCTGCAGCGCTCCGGCAGCTGGGCGTTCTAGCCGGGCCGGTCCTCAGCCGAGGGCGGCGCGCAGCGACGCCACCACATCGTCGATCGGGCCCGCGACCGAGTAGCCGGCCGCCAACCGGTGACCGCCGCCGCCGAAGCCGGACGCGACCGCGACCAGATCCACGTCCTTGGACCGCATCGACACCGACCACTGCCGCGGCTCGACCTCCTTGAAGACCGCCGCCACCTCGGCCTGCTGCGTGGTGCGCACGATGTCGATGATGCTCTCGACCTCCTCGGCCCGCGAGCGCACCCAATCCCTGTTCTCGACGACCGCATACACCAGCCCCCGGCCGCCGACCGCGTCGGGCAGCAACCGCGCCGAGCCCAGCACCCGCGACAGCAGCGGCAGCCACACGAACGGATGGGTGTCCATCAGCGTCCGGCTGATAGTGGCGTTGTCCACCCCAGCCTCCACCAGCCGGGCCGCCAACCGCAGCGCGCGGGCGCTGGCCCAGCGGAACGACCCGGTGTCGGTGGTCAGCCCGGCGTAGATGCAGTGCGCGATGTCCCGGTCGATCGGTTGGCCCCACGCGTCGAACAGGTCGGCGACCATCATCGTCGTGGAATCCGCCGACTGGTCGACGAAATTCGCGGTGCCGAACATCTCGTTGGAGGCGTGGTGGTCGATGACCAGCAGCTGAGGGGCCGACGTGGCCAGCCCGCACAACCCGCCCAGCCTCTTGGCGCTCGGGACGTCGACGGTCACAGCCAGGTCGGCGTCGGCTCGCATCGCGTCGGGGGCGACCAGCAGGTGGCATCCGGGCAGCGACGCCAGCGACTCCGGCAGCGTGGCCGGCGCGGCGAAGCTGACCTCGACGCGCTTGCCGCGCGCATCCAGCGCCAGCGCCAGCGCCAGCCCGGCGCCGAGAGTGTCGGCGTCCGGATGGACGTGGGAGATCACCGCGACCGCCGCTGCATCCGCCAGCAGCCCGGCCGCGCCGAGCGCGTCCACGGAACGGCCCCGCGCGTCCGCGCACGGGGCAACGACGACCTCAGTCCCGGGATCGATCGCCCTCACCGCTGTCCTCGGCGGCCGCGCCGTCACCCGACCCGGTGTCGCGATAGGGATCGGCCTCGCCGGCGGGCTTGGCCCCCACCCGGACCCGCGCCAGATCGGCGTCCGCGGCACGGGCGCGGGCGAGCAACTCGTCCATCCGCTGCACGGTGTCCGACGTGGTGTCCCGGGCGAACGTCAGCGTGGGGGTGAAACGCACCCCGGTGCCCGCCCCGACCTTGGTGCGCAGCGTGCCCCTGGCCCGTTCCAGCGCGGCCGCGGCGGCGTCGTAGTCCGGCTCGTCATCGAGGGTGGGTCCCATCACGGTGTAGAACACGGTCGCGTCGTGCAGGTCCGCCGTCACCTTCGTGTCGACGATCGTCACCCCGGCCAGCCCCGGGTCCTTGATCTCGAACTCGATCGCCGAGGCGACGATCGTGTTGATCCGTTTGGCCAGGCGGCGCGCCCGTGCGGGGTCCGCCATTATGACTTCACCGCCCTCTCCTCATCACTACGTTCTGCATCGTCGGTGGTGGTCAGGTCCGTTCCTTCTGCACCAGCTCGTAGGACTCGATTATGTCGCCTTCCTTGATGTCGGAATAGCCGAGCGTCATACCGCACTCGAAGCCCTCGCGGACCTCGGTCACGTCGTCCTTCTCCCGGCGCAGCGAGTTGATCGTGAGGTTCTCGGTGACCACGACGTTGTCGCGCAACAGGCGGGCCTTGGCGTTGCGGCGAACCACCCCGGAGCTGATCATGCAGCCCGCGATGATGCCCACCTTGGAGGACCGGAAGATCGCGCGAATCTCCGCGCGGCCCAGCTCGTTCTCCTCGTAGATCGGCTTGAGCATGCCGCGCAGGGCCTTCTCGATCTCGTCGATCGCCTGGTAGATCACCGAGTAGTAGCGGATCTCCACACCCTCGCGGTTGGCGAGCTCGGTCGCCTTGCCCTCGGCGCGCACGTTGAACCCGATGATCACCGCGTCCGAGGCCGACGCCAGGTTGACGTTGGTCTCGGTGATGCCACCGACGCCGCGGTCGATGACGCGCAGCGCCACCTCGTCGTCCACCTGAATCCCCATCAGGGCCTCTTCCAGCGCCTCGACGGTACCGGCGTTGTCGCCCTTGAGGATCAGGTTCAGCTGGCTGGTTTCCTTCAGCGCCGAGTCCAGGTCCTCCAGGCTGATCCGCTTGCGGGAGCGCGCGGCCAGGGCGTTGCGCTTACGCGCGCTGCGCCGGTCGGCGATCTGGCGGGCGATGCGGTCCTCGTCGACGACCAGGAAGTTGTCCCCGGCGCCGGGCACCGACGTGAAGCCGATGACCTGCACCGGACGCGACGGCAGCGCCTCCTCGACGTCCTCGCCGTGCTCGTCGACCATGCGGCGGACCCGGCCGTAGGCGTCGCCGGCGACCACCGAGTCGCCGACGCGCAGCGTGCCGCGTTGCACCAGCACCGTGGCCACCGGCCCCCGACCGCGGTCCAGATGCGCCTCGATCGCCACGCCCTGGGCCTCCATCTCGGGGTTGGCCCGCAGGTCCAGGGCGGCGTCGGCGGTCAGCAACACCGCCTCGAGCAACTGCTCGATGTTGGTGCCCTGCTTGGCCGAGATGTCGACGAACATCGTCTCGCCGCCGAATTCCTCAGCCACCAAACCGTATTCGGTGAGCTGCCCGCGAATCTTGGCCGGGTCGGCGCCCTCGACGTCGATCTTGTTGACCGCCACCACGATCGGCACGTCGGCGGCCTGCGCGTGGTTGATGGCCTCCACCGTCTG